>JAICXQ010000081.1 GCA_025980325.1 Frankiales bacterium | reverse complement strand
TCGGTGATCTGGCCGTCGATCCTGCTCGGCTACGACGGTGGCGGGGACCGTGGCGGCAAACCGGGCGTGCTCGGGAAGCTGGCGTTGCCGACCGAGGTCGTGTCGAGCGAGTTCCTCACGATGGAGGGACGCAAGTTCTCGTCCAGCCGCAGCGTCGTCATCTACGTGCGCGACTTCCTCGACCGCTACTCCGCCGACGCGTTGCGCTACTACCTGTCCGCGGCCGGCCCGGAGAGCAACGACACCGACTTCACCTGGTCGGAGTTCGTCCGGCGCAACAACGACGAGCTCGTCGCCGCGTGGGGCAATCTCGTCAACCGCACGCTGTCGTTCACCGCGAAGAACATCGGCTCGATCCCGGCCGGCGAGGGCATGACCGATGCCGACCGCGCGCTGCTCGCGACCACGTCCGCGGCGTTCGCGACGATCGGCGCGGATCTCGAGCGGTCCCGGATGAAGTCCGCGATCGCCGAGTCGATGCGCGTCGTCGCCGAGGCCAACAAGTACCTCTCCGACCAGGCGCCGTGGAAGTTGCGCGAGAGCGATCCGGAGCGGATGCGCGTGATCCTGCACACCGCGCTGCAGGCGGTGAGCGATTGCAACACGATCCTCGCGCCGTTTCTGCCGCACAGCGCCCAGCAGGTGCACACGATGCTCGGCCGCGGCGGTGTGCTCGCACCCAGTCCCGAGCTGCGCGAGGTCGACGATCTCGACGGCGGGCCGCCGTACCCGGTGCTCACCGGCGACTACGAGACGGCCGCGCGGTGGCGGTCCGAGCCGATCGTCGCCGGCGTGCCGGTCGAGCCGCCGACGCCGCTGTTCGCGAAGCTCGATCCGTCCGTGGTCGACGAGGAACTGGCGCGAATGGAGCAGGCCTAGTGGCTGGTGCACGTGGTGCCGGTCGCGAGGGCGAGCCGCCGCCGGCACCCGATCCGCTGCCGCGGCCCGCGCTCGACAGTCACTGCCACTTCGACCTGATGGACGTACCGGTCGCCAACGCGGTCGCCGCCGCGAAGGCCGTCGGCATCGACCGGATGGTGACGGTCGGCGTCGACGTCGAGACGTCGCGTTGGCAGGTCGCGACGGCGCAGGAGCACGACGGCGTGTACGCCGCGGTCGCCGTACATCCGAACGAGGCACCGAACGCCGGCGAAGCGGATTGGGCCGAGATCGAGAAGCTGGCGTCGCACCCGAAGGTCGTCGCCGTCGGCGAGACCGGGCTCGATCACTACCGCACCCGCGACGACGGCTGGCGCCGGCAGGAGGAATCGTTCCGCCGCCACATCGACATCGCGAAGCGAGCCGGCAAGGCGGTGATGATCCACGACCGCGACGCGCACGACGACGTGATGCGCGTGCTCGACAGCGAGGGCGCGCCGGAGCGCGTCGTGTTCCATTGCTTCTCCGGCGACGAGTCGTTCGCGCGCCGGTGCGCGGACCGCGGCTATGTGATGTCGTTCGCGGGCAACATCACGTTCAAGAACGCCGCCGATCTGCGCGCGGCCGCCTCCATCGCGCCGGCCGGGTTGATCCTCGTCGAGACCGACGCGCCGTTCCTCACCCCGATGCCCTATCGCGGGCGCCCCAACGCGCCGTACCTCGTCCCGCTGACGGTGGCCGCCCTCGCCGAGATCCGCGGCGAGGACGTCGCGGCCGTCGCGGACGCCGTCACCGCGACCGCAGCTCGCACGTTCGCCTGGACGTGACCAAGCCCCCCGCAACGGTTCTGGTAGCGCGGGGCAAGGCCTTGGCCGCACCCGTACGGGTTGCCGCCGTTGAGATTGATCGGTGGGATCTGCATGACGATCGTCGACGACCGGGGCCGCGATCACAACCGCCGGCCGCTTTCATTGTGACGGTATCCGAACTTCATCTAGTCTGAATTGCCTAGTCATCCGGCCAGTCGTTACTGTCGACGGAGACTTAACGGCCGGATCGGGCCTCCCGCGGCAGCGCCGCGAGCCTGGAACACCAGGTTTCACCGCCAGGAACGTGCGGTGGGGACGCCCGTGCCCGGATGGCTCGACGCTCGGAGAACTGTGCGCCGCTCACCGCTTCGCATTGCCTTGTTCGCGATCGTGCTGCTCGCCCTCGGCGGTGCAGTGACCGCGTTCGCCACGATGGACAAGACCGTCCGCCTCGACGTCGACGGGCAGCACCTGTCCGTGCGTACGTTCGCCGGCAACGTCGCCGGCGTGCTCCGCAAAGCGCACCTGGCGATCGGCCCGCACGACACGGTCGCGCCGGATCTCAGTGCGCCGGTCCGCGACGGTTCGAGCGTCATCGTCCGGCACGGCCGGCTGGTCACGGTCACCGTCGACGGCAAGGCGCGCCAGGTCTGGGTAACCGCGCTGTCGGTCGACGACGCGCTCGACCAGCTCGGGCTGCGCACCGACGGCGAATGGCTGTCCGCGTCGCGCTCGCTGTCGATCCCGCGGCAAGGCTTGTCGTTCGCGGTCCGCTTGCCCCAACACGTGACGGTGCTCGCCGACGGCCACCGTACGACGGTCGACACGACCGCCCCCGACGTGCGCACGCTGCTGAACGATCTGAAGCTGCACATCGGCCGGCTCGACCACGTGAGCGCACCGCTGACGCTGTACCCGACCAACGGTCTCGTCGTGACCATCGACCGCGTCTCGCAGAAGATGGTGAGCGAGTCGGTCGTCGTGCCGTTCCGCACCATCCAGGTGAGGTCCTCGTCCCTGTACGTCGGTCAGTCGGAGGTCACCCGCTACGGCACACCGGGCGTGCGGCTGAACACGTATCGGCTCGTGTGGAAGAACCACAAGCTGTTCCGCCGGGTGCTGGTGAGTTCGGTGGTCAAGGCCAAGTCGTCGCCGCAGTACGTCGCGGTGGGGACCAAGCCGAAGCCGCGGTACAGCCCGACCGCCGACGGCCTCAACTGGGCCGCGCTTGCGCAGTGCGAGTCCGGCGGCAACCCGCGGTCGGTGTCGTCGAACGGCGAGTTCCGCGGGCTCTACCAGTTCACCC
The DNA here is from genome assembly GCA_025980325.1 of Frankiales bacterium. Taxonomy (GTDB): domain Bacteria; phylum Actinomycetota; class Actinomycetes; order JAFAQI01; family JAFAQI01; genus BP-197. Next base: position 8,351 of record JAICXQ010000081.1, on the reverse strand, counting down.
TCGGCACGTGGCACAACGTCGGCGGCAGCGGCGACCCGATCGACGCGTCGTCGAACGAGCAGACCTACCGCGCGCAGATCTTGTACCGCGAAGAGGGCGATTCGCCGTGGCCGACCTGCGGGCATTACCTGTACACCTGAGCGGTGACGTTGCTCGGGCCGGCCGACGTACGGCGGCTCGCGACTGATCTCGGCCTGCGCCCGACGAAGAAGTGGGGCCAGAACTTCGTCGTCGACGCGAACACGGTGCGCCGGATCGTGCGCACGGCCGCGCTCGATCCGGACGACGTCGTCGTCGAGATCGGGCCGGGTCTCGGCTCGCTGACGTTGGGCTTGCTCGACGCGGTCGCTCGCGTCGTCGCGGTCGAGATCGATCCCGTGCTCGCCGCGCAGTTGCCGCGCACGGTTGCGTCGTTCGCGCCCGAGGTTGCCGATCGGCTCGAGGTCGTCGCGGCGGACGCACTGGTCGTCGATGCGCTGCCCGGACCGCCGCCGACCGCACTGGTCGCGAACCTGCCGTACAACGTCGCGGTGCCGGTGCTGCTGCGCGCCCTGGAACGCTGGCCGTCGGTACGGCATGCGCTGGTGATGGTGCAGGCCGAGGTCGCCGACCGGATCACCGCGCCGCCGGGCTCGCGGACGTACGGCGTTCCGTCGGTCAAGGTCGCGTGGTGGGCGAGTGCGCGCCGCGCCGGCCCGGTGCCGCGCGCGGTCTTCTGGCCGGTCCCGAACGTCGACTCCGCGCTGGTCGCCGTCGAGCGCCGGCAGCCGCCGGCCGTCGAAGTGGGTCGCGAGCAGGTCTTCGCCGTCGTCGATGCCGCGTTCGCGCACCGGCGCAAGTCGCTGCGGGCGGCGCTCGCCGGTTACGCCGGGTCGGCGGCCGAGGCCGAGCGGGTCGTCCGGGCGGCCGGGCTCGATCCGCTTGCGCGCGGCGAGTCGCTGTCGATCGGCGAGTTCGTCCGGCTCGCCGCCGCGCTGCATTCGTAGCGGCTCGGGCTCGGGTCCGTAGGATCGCCCGCGTGACATGGGCGCGCGGCGGGGGGTGGTCGCGCTGAGCGGGGGTCCGGGCGCGCCGCTGCGACCGCGCTTCCCCGGCCCGGGCTCGGTCACGGTCCGGGTGCCGGCGAAGGTGAACCTGCACCTGTCGGTCGGCGGCGTGCGCAAGGACGGCTTCCACGAACTGGTCACCGTGTACCAGGCGGTGTCGCTGTACGACGAGGTGACCGTCGAGGCCGCGGACCGGCTGTCGGTGTCGGTGGTCGGCGACGGTTCCGGCGAGGTGCCGCTCGACGACGAGAATCTCGCCGCGCGCGCGATCGTCGCCGCCGCGGCTCTCGTTGGCCGCGAACCGCATCTGAAAGTGAGCATTCGCAAGGGAATTCCGGTCGCGGGTGGCATGGCCGGCGGCAGCGCCGACGCGGCCGCGGCGTTGGTCGCGGCCGACTCGCTGTGGGGCTGCTCGCTCGACCGGACGACGCTGGAAGGCCTCGCCGCCGGTCTCGGCAGCGACGTGGCGTTCCTGTTGGTCGGCGGGACCGCGCTCGGCACCGGCCGGGGCGAGGTGATCTCGCCGGTCCTCGCGGTCGGCGACTACCACTGGGTGCTCGCGGTGGCCGACTTCGGTTTGTCGACGCCGGCGGTGTACGCCGAGTTCGACCGCTTGCGCGCCGCCGACGGCGGGCCGGGCGAGCAGATCCCGCCGGACGGCGTGCTCGCCGCGATCCGGGCCGGCGACGTCGTCGCGTTGGGGATGGCGCTGTCCAACGACCTTCAACCGGCCGCGTTGTCGCTGCGGCCGCAGCTCGCCCGCGTGATCGACGCCGGCCGCGAACTCGGAGCGGTCGGCGGGATCGTCTCCGGGTCCGGCCCGACGGTCGCGCTGCTCGCCCGTTCGTCGGCCGAGTCGGTGCGAATCGCGTCGTCGCTGGCCGGCCTCGGTGTGTGCCGGACCGTACGCCGAGCGACCGGCGCAGTCACAGGCGCCCGCGTCGTCACCGGCGAAGCCGCGCCCGCGTAGCCGCTACTCGCCGGTCTCGCCGTCGATCGACTCGCGCAGCAGGTCGGCGTGGCCGTTGTGGCGGGCGTACTCCTCGATCATGTGGACGATGATCCAGCGCAGGCTCGGTGCGCTGCCGTCCGGCCAGGTTCGCGCGGCCAACTGATCGAACCCGCCACCGTTCGCCAACGCTTCCGCGACGAGCGCTCGCGACTGCTCGACCGCGCCGTTCCACATCGCGAACAGTTCCTCGGGCGAGTCGTTCGCGGCCGAGTTCCAGTCCCAATCCGGGTCCGCGTCCCAGTCGATGGCGTTCCACGGCGGCTCGCGATCGCGGCCGTGCAGCGAGCGCGAGAACCAACCGCTCTCGACCAGCACCATGTGCTTGAGCAACCCGCCGAGCGTCATCGTCGACGCGCCTACCTTCGCCGTCAGGCCGGCCGAGTCGAGGCCGCGGCACTTCCATGCCAGCGTCGCGCGTTGATAGTCGAGAAAGCCGAGAAGCGTCTCGATCTCGCCGGCCGCGATCGGTGGTTCAGGCCGGCCATGGTCGTCGATGGTGGTCATGCACTCGCTCCTTCCTCGACCGCCGGGTCCAGCCGCCGGCCTTCGAGCAACAGCAACGTCCCGGCCAATGCGATCACCGTCAGTGGCAGTCCCATTCCGAGCCTCACGGGCGCGAGCCAGTGCACCTTGTTGTGCACGTACAGGTAACCCTGCACGGCCCCGCGCAACATGAAGACCAGCCCCCACAGCGCGGTCGCCCACATCGCCGCGCGCCGCAGACCGGGCTCTTCACGCCAATGCGCATAACCGCGATCGATGAGGCTCGTCACGTAACCGAGCAACGGACGCCGTACGGCGATGCTGCCGAACGCGACCGCCGCATAGGCGGCGTTCAACAGGATGCCGGGCAGGAAATACCGCTTCGCCTGGCCACTGAACGCAGCCAGCGCGGCCGCCGCCGCGATGCCACCGAGGCCCATCACCGCTTGCCGCAGCGGCTCGCCGCGGGCCAGCCGGACGACCGCCAGCACCGCCGCCGAGATGCAGGCCGCGACGATGGCCCAGCCCAGCGGCGCGAATGCGTTCACGATGACGAGCAGGACGCCGGGAATGCTCGCGTCGATGATGCCGCGCCGGCCGCCGAGCATCTCGGCGATGTCGACGCCGTCCCACACGCTGGCGTCGGCTTGCTCGCCCGAGGTCGAACCGGTCACCCGCCCAGTGTCGCAGTCTCGCGGCCGTCGGCGCGAAGGTCCGGGTGCGACGACGGCACCCGGGTGACCGCAAGGCCGGCGGACGCAGCCGCCGCTGCGAACGTGATCGCGTTGTCGACCGCGGCGCAGCCGGGGTCGTTGTTGAAGTACACGTACACGTCGTCGCCCGCGGCGGGGAACGTGTCGGCGACGACCTTCGCCCAGCCGCCGAGCTCGTCGTCGGTGTAGAACGGCCACGGCTCGCCGCCGCCTTCGTGCAACCGCAGGTAACCCCAATCCGCGGTCCGCCACAGCGGCGTGATCGCGGCGCCGTGCCGGTCGGCCCAGCACAAGGCAGCGTTGTGCGCCTTGAGACAACGCCGTACGTCGTCGTTCCACCAGCTCTCGTGTCGCGGCTCGACGGCGACCCGGACGCCGGACGGAAACGCGCGCAGCGTCGCGTCGAGCGCGTCGACGTCGGCCGGAAGATCCGGCGGCAGCTGGACCAACACCGGACCGAGCTTGTCCCGCAACGGCGCCGCCCGCTCCAGCAACATCGCCACCGACGGGCCCGGATCGCGCAACCGCTTGATGTGGGTGAGGTAGCGACTCGCTTTCACCGTGATCACCGCGTCGCCCGGCGACCGCGCGTACCAGCCGGCGAACACCTCGGCGCGCGGCAGCCGGTAGAACGTGACGTTCAGCTCGACTGTGCGGAAGTCGTGCACGACCTTTTCGAACCACTGCGTCTGCGGCAGCCCGCGCGGGTAGTAGCGGTAACGCCAGTCGCGGTACTGCCAGCCGCTCGTCCCGATCAGAACCGTCACGGTTGGAAGCGTTCCCCGCTACGGCCGCCTAACGCCGCTCGGTCCGCAACGCCGGCTTGTGCTCGAGATGCGACAAGCCGTTCCACGCGAGGTTGACGAGATGCGCGGCGACGTCGTCGCGCTTCGGCTTGCGTGCGACCAGCCACCACTGACCGGTCAGCGCGACCATCCCGACCAGGGCCTGCGAATACAGCGGCGCGAGCTTCGCGTCGTACCCCAACGTCTTGAACTGGTTCGCGAGGACGTGCTCGACCTGGGTCGCGATGTCGCTGATCAGGCTCGCGAACGTGCCGCTCGTCGACGCGACCGGCGAGTCGCGCACCAGGATGCGGAACCCGTCGGTGTCGCGCTCCACGTAGTCGAGAAGAGCGCCGGCGGCCTGTTCGAGCAGCTCGCGCGGATGGTGGCCCTTCAGCGATGCGTCGATGCGTTCGAGCAGCCGCCGTACCTCGCGGTCGACGACGACGGCGTAGAGGCCTTCCTTGCCGCCGAAGTGTTCGTACACAACGGGTTTCGAGACTCCGGCGCGGTCGGCGATCTCCTCGACGCTGGTCCCGTCGAAGCCCTTCGCCGCGAACACCGAACGGCCGATGTCGAGCAGTTGCTCGCGCCGTTCGGTGCCGGTCATCCGAACCCGCGGCGCGGTCTTCGCCGCCGCCTTCGAAGCCGTCGGCAGCGGCAGGACGTTCTCGGTCACGAGCGGACGAGCTTGGCCGCGAGCCGTTCGCGTGAGGGCCAGCGCACCTCGCGCACCATGCGCAGCTTCTCCATGACCCAGATGATGCGGGCCGAGGAGTCGAGTTGGCCGCGCATCGCTCCGTGGCGCGCCGCGGTGGGCTCGGCGTGGTGCAGGTTGTGCCACGACTCGCCCATCGAGAAGATCGCGAGCCACCAGACGTTGCCGGACTTGTCGCGGCTCTTGAACGGCCGCTCGCCGATGGTGTGGCAGATCGAGTTGATCGACCAGGTCGTGTGATGCAGCAGCGCGACCCGGACGAGGCTGCCCCAGAAGAACGCGGTCAGCGCGCCCTGCCAGGCGAAGCCGCTCCAGAGCAGGCCGACGAGCGGCGGCAGCAGCAGCGTGACGGCGGTGAGGCGCATGAACGCGCGATCGACCTTCACGATGTCCGGGTCGGCGAGCAGATCCGGTGCGAACCGTTGCTGGTTGGTCTGCTCGATGTCGAACAGCCAGCCGATGTGCGCGTGCCACAGACCCTTGGTCAACGACTTCACGTCGTCGCCGTAGCGCCAGGGCGAGTGCGGGTCGCCGTCGCGGTCGCTGAACGCGTGGTGGCGGCGATGGTCGGCGACCCAGCGGATGACCGGGCCCTCGATCGCGAGGCTGCCGGCGATCGCCAGTGCGATCCGCACCCAGCGGCGCGCCTTGAACGATCCGTGGGTGAAGTAGCGGTGGAAGCCGACGGTGATGCCGTGGCCGGAGATCGCGTACATCACGAACGCGATGACGACGTCGTGCCAGCCGAGGCCCCAGCCCCACATCACCGGGACCGCGGCGGCGACGGCGAGCAGCGGTACGACGATGAACGCGGCGAGGATGACCTGTTCGAGCCGGGCCCGGCCGAGGGTGCCGGGCCGTTCCGCGAGCGGCTGCGGCTCGCGCCGTGCTGCGTCCGGATCGGGGTTCGGAGCATGGGTGGGTGCGGTGACGGTTGGGGCGGTCATACGACGAACTCCCTGGCGTGCGCAGGCCGGCTGGGTTTCCTACGGCAGCGTAACCTACGCCAACGTAAGTTCTGTCCGCAGGGTCAGGCGCAGGCGCCCGCAGGCGTGAACACCAGCAGGTTGTCGTCGGTGGCGAGGTAGACGTGCGTGTCGTCGGCGGCGTTCACGAGCGAGACCGGCGGGCCGGTCAAGGTGCGGATCGCCAGCGTTTCCAGGGTTTTCGGGTCGAGTTCGCGAACGGTGGCCGGCGGTGTGAGCAGCGCCAACCGGCCCGCCGCCGAGGCTGGCCCGCGCCGGCTCGCCGTCGAAGGTACGGCGCGCGGTCGCGGTCTTCGCGGCGACGTCGATGCGGGCGACGGTGACCGTCGACTTGGTCGTGCCGAGGGCGTAGACGATCGGTCCGGCCGGTACGAGGACGTCGGCAGTCAGGCCGAGTGGGATCGTGCGCTCGTCGGTGAGGATCGCCGCGGGCTCGGGTCGCGGTGTCGCGGACGGTGTCGGTGTCGCCGTCGGGCTCGTCGCCGGCGCCGCGCTCGATGTGGTCGTGGTCGGGCTCGGTGGTGCGGCCTGGGGCCGCGGCGACGCGGAGCATGCGGTGGCGACGGCGGCGGCCAGCAGGGCGATTGGGGTAAAACGCGGATGCACGGTCTACTTCACGCGCAACTGCCCCGATCGGCTGTCAGCCGGAACCGCTGCCGTCGGCCGCGCCGTCTGACCGGCATGCGGGTTGCCGGCCGGGTCGCCGTCGTGGCGTTGCTGCTGCCGGTGCTCGGTGCCTGCGCGAGCGGTCAGGCGACGCGGCAGCAGTCGGGAGCGGTCAGCGGCGTCGTACTCAGTGCGCCGAGCTGCCCGGTCGAACGCGCCGGATCGCCGTGCCCGCCGCGGCCCGTGCCCGGCGCCGACGTGACCGCGACGCGGGGCGCAACGACGGTCGCCCACGTGACGGCGGGTGCCGATGGGCGGTTCACGATCCATCTCGATGCCGGCGCCTACACGATCACGGCGCGAGCGGTCGGCGGCATCGGCTCGACCGCGAGTGCGCACGTCACGATCCCGGCCGGCGGTGTGGCGACGGTGACGCTGACGGTCGACAGCGGCATTCGCTGACTTGTGGATTGCCGGGCGATTTCGTCGGCGTCGCCGCGCACGGTGGTCCGATGGTTTCCGAGGAGCACCGCATGATCGCCCGGGCCCGCCTGCTGCGCCGTACCGGCAAGACCTACGACGAGGTCCGCGCCGCGCTGGGCCGGCATGTCCCCGACGACCGGCTCAAGTCTTGGCTGCGAGGCATTCCAAGGCCACCCGCGACGAGGCGTTCGCGTGCGAAGCTGACGTTGCGTCGTGAGTGTCGTCGCCTTCGACTCGAAGGTCTGTCGTACGCCGAGATCGCCGACCAGACGGGCGTCGCGGCTGGCTCGCTCAGCTTGTGGCTACGGGACTTGCACCGCGCGCCCGCCGTACGGGCGAGCGTCGATCGCCGGGCTTCGCTCGCGCCACGAGAGGCCGGTCGAAAGCGATCCAGCAACGCAGCGGCACTCCGACAACAACGTCGCGCAGCGGCCGCGAGTCGCGTCGGCGTAGTGACCAGCCGCGATCTGCTCCTCGCTGGGGTCGCGCTGTACTGGGCCGAGGGCTCGAAGGCGAAGCCGTGGCGGCCGAGCGCAAGACAAGTCGTCTTCACCAACAGCGATCCGGCAGTTGTCGGCGTGTTCCTCGCGACGCTCGACCTGCTCGACGTGCCCGCTGCGGATCGCACCTACCGACTCCACATCCACGAATCGGCTGACCCAGCGGCGCACGAACGCTGGTGGTCGGATCGGCTCACGATCCCGCAGTCCGCCTTCCTGCCGGCGACGCTCAAGCGGCACAATCCGAGGACCGTGCGCCGCAACATCGGGGATGACTACCACGGATGTCTCGTCGTACGAGTCCGGAGATCCAGCCGGCTCTACGACGAGATCGAAGGGCTCTGGCGAGCGCTCGCCAGCGGGTCGCCGACTGCCCGTAGCCTGTGCGCTGAGTCGGTCCCGGGTGGTCTAACGGCAAGACACAGCCCTTTGGAGGCTTGAGATCGGGGTTCGAATCCCTGCCCGGGAGCAACGCTAGGCTGATCGGCGCCCCCTCCAGTTGACGCGCGGAGCATTCGTGACCGACTTTCGACCCGCGGTAGCCGTCGTGCTCGCCGCGGGTCAGGGCACCCGGATGAAGTCCGCCACCGCGAAGGTGCTGCACGGACTCTGTGGCCGGCCGATGGTCGGGCACGTGCTCGCCGCCCTCGCCGACGTCGGCCCGGAGCAGACGCTGGTCGTGGTCGGTCACGATCGCGACCAGGTGACCCAAGCCCTGGCCGCGCAAGCTCCCGATGCCCGGCCCGTCGTGCAGGAACCGCAGAACGGGACCGGTCATGCCGTACGGCTCGCGCTCGACGCGGCCGGCCCGGTCGAGGGAGCCGTCGTCGTCGTTCCCGGCGATGCGCCGCTGCTGACCGCGGACACGTTGCAGAAGCTGCTGTCCCGGCACCTCGAGGCCGTCGCGGCGGCGACGTTGCTGACCGCGACGATGCCCGACCCGAGCGGGTACGGACGCATCGTGCGCGACCCGGACGGGCACGTGACCGGCGTCGTCGAGGAGAAGGACGCCGACGAGC
>JAICXQ010000013.1 GCA_025980325.1 Frankiales bacterium | reverse complement strand
GTCACGACGACGCTTCCCCTCGTCGGTGCCACCGGCACCGCCGCTGTCGACCTGCCCGAGCGGCTGCGCCGCCGCTTCGGGGCCGAGGCCGCCGATGTCGCCGCGTCCGGGCACCTGCAGCCCATTGCCCCCGGAGTGCCCGCGTTGCAGTGCGAAGCGGCGTGGGCGATAGCCGCCGAAGGTGCGGTCACAGTCGAGGACGTCGAGCGGCGGCTGCGCCTCGACCTGGTGCCGCAGTGGCAGGTGGCCGCGCGGCCTTACCTGACGTCGCTCCTGCCGGAGTGATGCCCGCGGCGCACGGCGGCTACCCGTGCTCCGGGACGCGCCAGGCGCCGGCCCGCACGCGGATCGCGCCGACCGCGCGGTCGACCTCGTCGTCGTCCGCGTGGGAGAGCAGCGCCAGCGGTCGCAGCGTGCGCGACCGGCCGACGAGCGCGACCCCACGTGGCGACATCACGCCCCACATGAGCAGGCGGAGCGTGGGCCCCGAGGTGGTGCGTTCGACCGACATGACCTCTTCCCACGTCACGTCGGCGTCGTAGAAGACCCCGCGGATCGACACGCCGCTCTCGCTGACCGTCACCGTGCAGGTGAGCAACCGGTAGGCGGTCCAGCAGCAGCCGGCGACCGCGGCGGCCGCGACCACGCGCAGCGCAACCGGCGGCGCGCCGAGGGTGAGGATCCGCACGCACAGGACGACCACCACGGCCGGCAGCAGTGCCAGCACCCGGGCGACCGTGCGGTCGCGGATCACGATGTCGTCCATGTCAGCCATTCTCGGCCATCGCCGCCAGCCCTCGCAGCCGTTCTCTCCCATGCGGTGGCCAGGGCAGGACGCTCGGGCGTCGTCAGACGGCCCTCGCACAGTCCTGGCGGGTCAGCGGATGTGGGTTCCGCTGATCGCCCGCGCGATGACCAGCCGCTGGATCTCCGACGTACCCTCGAAGATCGTGTAGATCTTCGCGTCGCGGTGCATCCGCTCGACGGGGTAGTCACGGGTGTAGCCGTTGCCGCCGAGGATCTGGATCGCTTGCTCGGTCACCCAGACCGCGGTCTCACCGGCGAACAGCTTGCACTGCGAGCCCTCGGCCGCGTCGAAGCTCTTGCCCTGCCGCGCCATCCAGGCCGCGCGCCACACGAGCAGGCGCGAGGCGTCGATCCGCGTCTTCATGTCGGCGAGCTTGAAGGCGATGCCCTGGTTCTCGACGATCGGCCGGCCGAACTGCTCGCGGGTCTTCGCGTAGTCGAGGGCGACTTCGTACGCCGCGCGCGCGATGCCGACGGCCTGCGCGCCGACGGTCGGGCGGGTTCGCTCGAACGTCGCCATCGACGGCTGCGACCGGCCGGTGCGCAGGCCCTCGCGGGCGCGGTTGAGCCGGTCGTCGAGCTTGTCCTTGCCGCCGAGGAGGTACTTGCCCGGAAGCCGCAGGTTGTCGAGCACCACCTCGGCCGTGTGCGACGCGCGGATGCCGTGCTTCTTGAACTTCTGCCCTTGGGTCAGCCCGTTGCCCTTGAACTCCGGCGGTACGACGAACGACACCTGACCGCGGGTGCCGAGCTCCGGGTCGACGGAGGCGACGATGACGTGCCAGTCGGCGATGCCGCCGTTTGTCGCCCAGGTCTTGGTGCCGTTGAGCACCCACTCGTCGGTGGCCTCGTCGTAGACGGCGCGGGTCTTCATCGCGCCGACGTCGCTGCCGGCGTCGGGTTCGGACGAGCAGAACGCGCCGAGCTTGGGGTCCTCGGGCGTGCCGTACATCGCCGGGACGAACTCGCCGATCTGCTCGTTGGTGCCGTTGGCGCTGACCGCGGCGGCGGCGAGGCCGGTGCCCATCAGCGCGAGGCCGATGCCGGCGTCACCCCAGAACAGCTCCTCCTGCGCGATCACCATGCCGAGGCCGCTGTCGTCGAACCACTGCTGGGCCATGAAGTCCAGCGAGTAGATGCCGACCTTCGCGGCCTCCTTGATGATCGGCCAGGGCGTCTCCTCGCGCTCGTCCCACTCGTGCGCGGCGGGGCGGATGACCTCCGCGGCGAACTCGTGCAGCCACTTGCGCAGCTCCACCTGGTCTTCGGTCAGATCGAGCGAGAACAATGCAGCGTCGGCCATGGCGTCATGGTGTTACCGCTGGTAACCTCCTGTCAAGGCGGGAGGTGAGCGCGCGTGGAGTCGGTCGCCGCTGCAACCACCCCCGAGCAACGTCGGGAGCAACTGCTCGAAGCCGCCGACCGCGTCGTCCAGCGCGACGGCTCGGCCGCCTCGATGAATCTCATCGCCGCCGAGGCCGGCATCACCAAGCCCATCCTCTACCGGCACTTCGGCGACAAGGGCGGGCTGTACCGCGCGCTCGCCGCCCGCCACATCGACCAGCTTCTCGCCCGGCTGCGCGCGGCTCTGGTGACCCGCGGCGGGCTGACCGCGCGCACCCGCGCGACCGTCGACGCCTACCTCGCCGCGGTCGAGGAGCAGCCGCAGGTCTACCGATTCCTGATGGAGCGGGCCGCGGCCGAGGACGTCGACGTACGCGGTCAGGTGCTCGGTCTGGTTCGGCGTTTCGGCGACGAGCTGGCCGCCGGCCTGCAGGCCGAATCCGCGCTCGCGCCGATCAGCGAGTCGCGCGCGCAGGTGTGGGCGCACGGCATCGCCGGCATGGTGCAGGCGGCGGGGGACTGGTGGCTCGACCATCCCGACGTGCCCCGCGAGGTCGTCGTCGACGAGCTGATCGCGCTGATGTTCGGCGAGTTCGGCCTGGGCACCCCACCGGCCTGATCCGGCCCCGCCCGATTCGGCCCGGGCCGGTCGACCCCTATCCTGGCGCCGCCGAAAGTGAACGCCAGACGAACGGGGCCATGATGCGGCTGCGCCTGACGCCACACGAGACCGTCTTCTACGACCTGTTCACCGCGTCCGCGGCCAACGTGCTCGAGGGCGCGCAGACCTTGCGCGAACTCATCAGCGCGCAGCCGCACGAGCGCGATCAGCTCTTCCGCCGGCTGCGCGAGCAGGAGCATCACGGCGACGACCGGACCCACAACATCCTGCGCGAGGTCAACTCGACGTTCGTCACGCCGATCGACCGCGAGGACATCTACCGCCTGGCCAGCCGGCTCGACGACGTCATGGACTTCTTCGAGGCCGCCGGCGACCTGATCGTGCTCTACCAGCTCGGCACGTTGCCGCGCGAGATCCAGGACCTCGCCGACATCCTCGTGCGCGCCGCAGAGCTGACCAGCCTCGCGATGCCGAGGCTGAAGTCGCTGACGAAACTGCAGGACTACTGGATCGAGATCAACCGGCTGGAGAACGACGCGGACAAACTCTACCGGCGCTTCGTCGCGCGGCTGTTCGCCGGCGAGTTCGAGGCGCTGGAAGTGTTGAAGCTCAAAGAGGTCGCCGAGCAGATGGAGGCGGCGGCGGACGCGTTCGAGAACGTCGCCGACACCATCGAGACCATTGCGGTCAAGGAGTCCTGAGCCGGCGTGGAGACGCTCGGTCTGATCGTGCTCATCGTCGTCGCGCTCGGCTTCGACTACACGAACGGCTTCCACGACGCGGCGAACGCGATCGCGACGTCGGTGTCGACGCGCGCATTGACGCCGCGCACGGCGCTCGGACTCGCGGCGGTGTTCAACCTCGTCGGGTCGCTCGTGTCGACCAGCGTCGCCGCGACGGTCGGCAAGGGGATCATCGACGTACCGAAGACGCACGAAGGGCTCACGATCGTCTTCGCCGCTGTCGTCGGCGCGATCGTGTGGAACCTCGTCACCTGGTACTTCGGCCTGCCGTCGTCGTCGTCACATGCGTTGATCGGCGGCCTCATCGGCGCGGCGATCGCATCGAGCGGCAGCGTCAAGTGGCACGGCGTGGTCAAGAAGGTCATCGTGCCGATGGTCATCTCGCCGCTCGTCGGTTTCGTGCTGGCGTTGTTGTTCATGCTCATCGTGCTGTGGGTGTTCCGGCGCGGCAATCCACGCCGGGTCAACCGCGGCTTCAAGTACGGGCAGTGGGTGTCGTCGGCGGCGATGTCGTACGGCCACGGGCTGCAGGACGCGCAGAAGACGATGGGTGTCATCACCTTGGCGTTGGTGACGACGCATCACCTCGGCACGTTCTCCGTCCCCGTGTGGGTGAAGCTGACCTGCGCGCTCGCGATCGCGCTCGGCACCTACAGCGGCGGCTGGCGGATCATGCGAACGCTCGGGCGGCGCGTCTTCAAGCTCGACAACGCGGCCGGGTTCTCCGCGCAGGCCGTCGCGTCGGGCGTGCTGATGACGACGGCGTACGTCTACGCGGCACCGATCTCGACGACGCATGTCATCACGTCGTCGGTGCTCGGGGTCGGCGCGACCCGCAAGCTGTCGGCGGTGCGCTGGGGCGTGGCCGGCAACATCCTCACCGCGTGGGTGCTGACCCTCCCGATGGCCGCGCTGGTCGCGGCCGCCGTCTACGGCGTCAGCCAGGTCGTGCTCGGCGGATAGGTCGTCGTGGGACGCTCCACGTGTGCGCGGGTTCGACGTCGCGATCGGGGTCGGGTGGCTGCTGTTCTGGCTCTACTGGCTCTCCGCGGCGATCGGTGTCAAGGCGGGTCGAAGCGGCTGGCGGCGTGGCATCGGCGTCCGGATCGTTCTCGCCGCAGTCGTGGTCTCGTTGTTGCGAATTCACGAGTTTCGGCGGGAGACGACGCACGACGCGTGGCTGGCCGGCATCGGCGCCGCGATGTTCGTCCTCGGCCTTGCACTCGCGATCTGGGCCCGGCTTCATCTCGGCCGCAACTGGGGCACGCCGATGACGGAGAAGGAGTCGCCCGACCTCGTCACCACCGGGCCGTACCGCTGGATCCGTAACCCGATCTACTCGGGTCTGATCCTCGCGATGATCGGGACGGCGATCGCGGTCAGCGCGTACCTGCTCGTCGTCGTCGCGGTGCTCGGCGGCTATTTCGTCTACAGCGCGGTCATGGAGCAGCGGTTCCTCGAGGCACGATTCCCGGACAGCTATCCGGCGTACCGGCGCTCGACCAAGATGCTCGTGCCGTTCGTGTTCTAACCGCCGGTCGCGTCGAGCAACCGGTCGAGCGTCCGCCTTCCCCAATTGCTCATGACCGGGTTCGACTGCTCGTAGTACCAGACCAGGCCCATCGCCTGCTGCAACGCCCAGGCCATCCCGCGTCGCCATTGCACGTCGCTGCAGTCGAGCGCTTGCCGCACGATCGCGCGCTGGTCGCGGTCGAGCAGGTGCCACACCGAGACGAGGTCGAGCGCGGGATCGGCCGCGGCGAAGCCGCCCGTGTCCAAGACGCCGACGAGGCGCCCGCCGTCGACGAGAACGTTGGGCGGCGTGAGGTCTCCGTGGCACATCACGTCGTCGTCGACCTCGGGCAACGTGCGCAGATCGCGCCACAACGTTCGCAGCCGCGGCACGTCGACGAGCCCGTCGCTGTTGTCGAAGCAGAGTGCCATCCAGTCGTCGTGATCGGTGAGCCGGCCGCCGCGTCCGGCGCCGGCGAAACGACGTCCTCCGGTATCGACCGCGCGCAGGGTTCGGATGAGATGCGCGAGGTCGGTGGCGAACGCAGCCGAGCCGGCCGGATCGTCGTCGGTGGCGTCGCGCCCGGGCAGCCAGGTCTGGATGCTCCACGGCAACGGGTAGCCGTGGCCCGGCTCGCCCGACGCCACCGGTTGCGGCGCGGCGAACGGAGACGCCGCGGCGAACTCGCGCGCGGCCGCTGCTTCCCGTTCCAACGACCGCCGTACGTCGCTCGCCTCGGCGGCGCGCAGCGGAAACCGCGCGGCCAGCTCGTCGCCGATCCGGAAGATCGCATTGACCGTCGCCGCGGTCGCGACCGCGCGCACCTCGAGCGCGGCCCACTGCGGGAACTGCTCGCGGATCAACCGGGTCGCCACGTCGACGTCGACGTGGAGCTGGTCGTCGTGCATCGACGTCATGTGCTCTTGAACCTCGGCCACGCGGTCCGCCACTCGCTGCGCAACCCGCTGCACAGCCACAGCGGCGCGTGCTGCTCGTCGTCGTCGAGACCGAGATGGTTGTCGAGCCGCCCGACCTGCCGCACGTCGCGGAACACCGTCCGGAGGAAGCCGCGATCGAACCCGACCGCGAGCACCGGATCGGCGTGCACCGGCGGCGGCCCCCAGTACCAGTAACCGGTCTGGCCGCTGTATGCATGCGGCAGCCCGTGCCGTGCGCCGTAATGGTCGACCGCACCGGCCTCCCCGTAGTTGCTCGTCACGACGGCGGTCGCGCCCGACGCGCGATACGCGGCGCCGATCTGGGCGACGTACGACGGCCAGGCGACCTGCTCGCCGAGGTCGTAGTTGAGACCCGCGAGGCCCGACGTGGCGAACGTCGACTGCGGCAACACCGGCAACGCGACGGCGATCGCGGGCACCGTCAGCACCGACGCCCCGATCGCGGCGACGCGGTGACGCCGCCCGCGTCGCAGCCAGTCGAGCGCCGGCTGTGCGCCGGCAGCAGCCAGCAACGGCACCATCCCCGCGAGGTAGTAACCCTTGCCGCCGGTCGTGACGACGATCGCCGCGAGGACGGCGTACGCGATGCCGAGGCAGCGGCACCACCGCAGGGCGCGGTCGCGCCACAGCCGCACCAGCCCGGCGATCCACACCGGCGCGGTCCACGGCCCGACGAGCAGCAGTTGGTACGGCACGATCTGCCAGCGTGGTTGCGACGTACCGGATTGCCCGGCCGCGATCGCGCGACTCTCCGCGAGTTGCGGCCAGCCGTGCCGGGCTTGCCAGACGACGTACGGCGCCCACATCGCCGCGGCGACGAGTGCGCCGGCGAGCAGCCACGGCGAGCGCAGCAGCCGCCGCGGGCCGGCGGCGAGGACGCCGGCGCCGACACTCGCGAGCAGGAACGCGACCAGAGTGTTGTCGAGCAAACCGAGACCGGCGACGACGCCGATCGGCAACCACAACGTGTCGTTGCCCGTGCGGAGCAGCTGGACGAGCAACAGCAGCAGGATCGACCACGCGAGCAGGTCGAAGACCGTCGTCCCGAGCAGGTGACCCGCTCCGAGGAAGACCGCGCCGGTCGCGACGACCACCGCGGCGAGAAGCTGCGCCCGGCGCTCGGCGCCGAACTCGCGCGCGATCAGCCCGGTGATCGCGACGGTCCCGCCGGTCGCGAGCGCGGCCGGCAGTCGTAACAACACGAGCGAGCCGGGCGCGATCGCCGACATGACCTTCGCGAAGAACGGCGCCATCGGCGGCTGGTCCGGATAACCCCAGGCAAGGTGGCGCCCGGCCGCGAGGAAGTACAACTCGTCCCGGTGATAGCCGTACCGCGGCGAGACCACGACGAGGAGTGCGGCCGCGGCCGCCGCGACGGCCAGGGTTGAGGGCGACGAGAGACGCCTGCTCAGCCCGCCGGAAGACGGATTACGTCGCACTCAACGTGGAGTGGGGTCCGGCCGCTGGCCCGACTCCAGTTCGGCCGCTTTGCGGCCTTGGTAGAGGGATGGCTCGCTCGCGACGCCGCGGGTCGGGCCGGCGTTCGCGGCGATCACGGCGACCCACGGCAGGATGAGCGAGGCGGCGACCGCGAACGCCGCGATCCAGCGCAACCCGACCCCGAACAGCACGATCGCGAGGATGAAACAGACGAGCCTGACGCCCATCGTGATCAGGTAACGCCGCTCCCGCGCCCGTCGCTCCTCGGCCGGGCTCTGCGGCGCGGTCGTGATGAGGACGGGCTCGTCCGCGCGGGTCACCCCACAAGCATGCGCCACCGCCGCAAGCTCGTCCGCACCAGCAGGTCGATCATGCGGTTCGGGCTTTCAGGATCACGGTCGAAATCCGCGGCGAACGCCATGATCACGCCGGCCCGGCGGTTCGCGGATTCCGGCTGATCAGCCGAAGCGGCCGGTGATGTAGTCCTCGGTGCGCTTTTCGCTCGGGTTGGTGAAGATCTTCTGAGTGGTGTCGGACTCGACCAGGTAGCCGGGCTCGCCCGGCCCGCGCAACGTGAAGAACGCGGTGATGTCGGACACCCGCGCGGCCTGCTGCATGTTGTGCGTGACGATGACGATCGTGTAGCGGTCCTTCAGCTCGAAGATGAGGTCCTCGATCGCGAGGGTCGAGATCGGATCGAGCGAGCTGCACGGCTCGTCCATCAGCAGCACCTGCGGCTCGACCGCGATCGCCCGCGCGATGCACAGCCGCTGCTGCTGCCCACCGGACAGACCCGCGCCCGGCTTGTTCAGCCGCGACCTCACTTCCTCCCACAGATTCGCGCCGCGCAGCGATCGTTCGACCGCCGAGTCGAGGTCGGACCTGCGCCGTACGCCGTTGAGCCGAAGCCCGGCCGCGACGTTGTCGTAGATGGACATCGTCGGGAACGGGTTCGGCCGCTGGAACACCATGCCGATCGTGCGCCGTACCGCGGCCGCGTCGATCTCCGGCGCGTAGATGTCTTCGTCGTCGAGCAGCACCTGGCCTTCGATCCGCGCACCGGGAATGACCTCGTGCATCCGGTTGAGCGCGCGCAGGAACGTCGACTTGCCGCAGCCGGACGGACCGATGAAGGCCGTGACACTCTTGGGCTCGATCGCGATCGAGACGTCGTCGACCGCCTTGGTCTTGCCGTAGAAGCACGACAGTCCGACGGTTTCGATGCGCTTGGCCATGGCTGGTGCGGTTACCTCCCGGCGAGCGAGTTACGTCGGGTCAGCAGCCGCGCGGCGACGTACAGAACGACGACGATGAGGATCAAGGTAAGGGCTGCGGCCCACGCGCGGTCGACGTCGAACTTGCTCGACGAACCCGCACCCTGGAACACGAACAGCGGCAGCGACGCCTGCGGCCCGTTGAACGGGTTGGTGTGGATGAAGTTGTTGTTGCCGACGACGAGCAGCACCGGCGCGGTCTCACCCGTGACCCGCGCGATCGCGAGCATGACGCCGGTCGTGATGCCGGTCGCCGCGGTCGGCAACACGATGCGCAGGATGGTCTTCCACTTCGGCACCCCGAGGGCGTACGACGCCTCGCGCAGCGAGGACGGCACGAGCCGGATCATCTCTTCGGCCGAACGGACGACGATCGGCAGTTCGAGGATCGACAGCGCGAGCGAGCCGGCGAATCCGGAGAAGCCCTTGTGCAACGCGAGCACCCAGAACGCGAGCACGAACAGCCCGGCCACGATCGACGGGATGCCGGTCATCACGTCGACGAGGAAACGGATCGCCGTACCGAAGACGTTGCGCCCGTACTCGGTCACGTAGATCGCGACCAGCAGGCCGAGCGGTACGGCGATCAGGCTGGCCAGTAGCACCTGTTCGAGGGTGCCGACGATCGCGTGGTAGACGCCCCCGTTCGGGGCGAGCGGTCCGACGCCGGCCATCGAGTGGTTGAGGAAGTCGGCGCTGAATCGCTTCGCGCCGCGGTAGACCGTGTAACCGAGGGTGAAGCCGAGCGGCAGCAACGTCAGCACGAGCGCGAGCAGCGCGCCGCTGGTCGCGAGCCGGTCGACCGCGCGCCGGCGTCCCTCGACCGCCAGCGTCAATCCGGTGACGGCGACGACGACGAGCGCGGTCGCGAACACGATGAAGTCGGCGACGCCTTGCAGGGGAGTGACCGCGAACAGCAGCGACGCAATCGCCACCGCGGCGACGGCGACGCCGGCGAGTGCGGTGCGCGGCAACGTCCGGCTGGTGAGCCCGCGGGAGCGCAAGCTGCTGTGGGAGTACAGGTCGGCGGTCATACGGCGGCGCTTCTCTCCTGCACGCCGGACCGGTAGATGACGAAGCGCGCGATGAGGTTGACCAGCAACGTGATGACGAACAGCACGAGCCCGCTCGCGATCAGCGCCGAGACGCCGATGTTGCCGGCCTCGCCGAAGCGGTTCGCGATGTTGGCCGCGATCGTGTTGCCGCCGGGAGTGAGCACGTGCGCACTGATGGCGAAGGTGTTGCCGATGACGAGCGCGACCGCGATCGTCTCGCCGAGCGCACGGCCGAGGCCGAGCATGACCGCGCTGACGATGCCGGGCCGGCTCGGCGGGAACACCGCGGTCCGCAACATCTCCCAGCGGGTCGCGCCGAGTGCGAGCGCGGCTTCCTTCTGCGCCGGATCGACCTGCCGGATCACCTCGCGGCTGATCGCGGCGACGATCGGCAGGATCATGATGGCGAGGATCACCGACGCGGCGAACACCGACTTGCTGAACGTGTTCACGTCGCCGTTCGCGCCGCCGAACAACGGGATCCAGCCGAGCCACCGGTTGAGGAACTCCTGCAACCCGACCAGATGCGGCAACAGGAAGAACAGGCCCCACAGGCCGTACACGACGCTGGGTACGGCGGCGAGCAGGTCGGTGAGGTAGCCGAGGATCGTGCCGATCCGGCGCGGCGCGTACTCGACCGTGTAGAGCGCGACGCCGAGTGCGACCGGCACGGCCATCACCAAGGCGAGCACGGCCGACAGCACCGTGCCGTAGACCAGCGCGGCGACGCCGTACTTACCGGTGCCGTCGGGGTCCCAGATCCTCGTCGTCCAGAAGCTGGACTTGTCGTGCTCGAGCGCAGGCAGCGCCTTGACGACGAGGAACACGGCGATCGCTGCCAGTAGCGCAAACACCAGCGCGCCGGACGCCAGAGTGATGCCGGAGAAGACGCGGTCGCCGCGCCGCGACGAGCGGACGTCCCGCAACAAAGCGGCGTCGACGCCCGGGCTCACGGCGGTCATCCTGCCTCGCCTCTCCTCGGGTGTGCCGATGCGGGGCCGCGATGCACGCCGCGACCCCGCATCATGCTTCGGACGTGGCTAACTCAACGCACCGATCGTCGCCTGGTCCTTGCTGACGAGGCCGGCCGGCAGCGGGGCGAAGCCGAGCGCATCCGCCTGCGCCTGACCCGCGGCCACCGCATAGGCGAGGAACGCCTTGATCACCGCGCCCTTGGCCGCGTCCGAGTAGTGACTGCACACGATCACGTACGACACGGTCGAGATCGGGTAGCCGGTCATCTTGGTGTAGTCGAGCTTGCCGGACAGGTCGTTGCCGGTGCCGGTGACGGTGAAGCCCGAGTCGATCGACTGGCTCACCGTCGACGACGCGATCTCGGTGAAGTCGCCTTGAGCGCCCTTGACCTTCGCGGTCGGCAGGCTGTCCTGCTTCGCGTAGCTGACCTCGGCGTAGGTGATTCCGCCGTCGGTGGTCTGCACGCCTTGCACGACGCCGCTCGAACCGTTCGCGCCGAGACCGGACGGCCAGTTGATGCTCTTGTCGCTGCCGAGCTTCCATACCGACGGCGCGTCGGCGGCGAGGAAGCCGGTGAAGACCTTCGTCGTACCCGAACCGTCACTGCGGTGGTAGGTCTTGATCGCGGTCATCGGCAGCGTGACGCCGGGGTTGTCGGCTCTGATCTGTGGCGCGTCCCAGGTCTTGATGCTGCCGTCGAAGATGCCGGCCAGCGTGGTCGCCGACAGGTTCAGCGACGAGATGTTCTTGACGTGGTAGATGACCGCGACGCCGCCGGCGGTCACCGGGATGTGCAGCGCGGGGTTGCCGCAGCGCTTGTCCGCAGCCGATTGCTCGTCCGGCTTCATCGTCGCGTCGGATCCGGCGAAGTCGATCGTGCCGGAGCCGAACTGCTTGATGCCCGCGCCGGAACCGGTGCCGCTGTAGGTGATCTGCGCGCCCGGGCACTGACCGGCGAAATCGGAGATCCACTGCTTTTCGATGTTGGCCTGGAAGGTCGACCCCTGACCGGTGACGCTGCCGGAAGCGCAGCTGCTCGACGCGCTGGGCGATCCGTTGGACGCGACCGGAGCCGTGTTGTTGTTGCTGCCGCAGGCGGCGAGACCGAACGCAGCGACGGCGCTGACACCGGTGGCTCGCAGCAGGAGCGAGGGATTCACTGGGGCGATACCTCCACGGGTAAGACTTGGGCTCGCCGCCTGCGAGCCCTCGACAGCGCCAAATTAGGCAGCCAAACCGACGCGGCGGCCCCGCCACGGTGAACGGCGAGTGAACAGCCGATGGCGGCGTGATGTTGCCCTCTGCACATGCTGTGGGAACCACGGTGGACGGTACGACGACCGTCCGGGTCAGCCGTCGACGGTGACGCGCTCTCCGGTGACCAGGTAGATGACGCGGCGGGCGACCGACACGGCGTGGTCGCAGAAGCGTTCGTAGTAACGGCCGCACGAGGTGACGTCGATCGCGCCTTCGATGCTGCCTTGCCAACTGTCGTCGAGCAGGACCCGGAACAGCTTGCGATGCAAGTCGTCCATCACGTCGTCGTCGCGTTCGAGTTCGGCCGCGAGGTGCAGATCGCGCCCGGCGATGACGCTGGAGCACTTCGCGCAGATGCGTTGCGCGACCTGGCCCATTTCGAGCACGGTCGCGTGCAGTTCCGGCGGGATCGCCGACGACGGATAGCGGCGGCGCGCGACTTTCGCGATGTGCAGCGCGAGGTCGCCCATGCGCTCGATGTCGGCGACCATGCGCAAGCTGGTGATGAGCACGCGCAGATCGCTCGCCACCGGTTGCTGGCGGGCGAGCAGGTCGAGCGCGCGGGCTTCGATGTCGGCGTAGAGCTGGTCGATCGCCGCGTCGCCGGAGATGACCGCCTCGGCCTCTTGCAGGTCGGCTTCGAGCAGCGCGGTCGTCGCCCGGTTGATCGCGCTGCCCGCGAGCCGGGTGATGTCGACGAGAGACGTGGTGATCGCGTCGAGCTCGTCGTGATACTGATCGCGCACGTTCGGGAGCCTACGCCGGTCTCGGTACGTCACGGTCCGGTCCGCGAAACGTCACGTGAGCGTTCGGCAAACGGCCGGTGAACATTCACGTCCGGCCGCGGTTTGCGCGTTCCGCGCCGCGATTGCGCCGGTTGCGTTCTCCTTATCATTGATCCTGTGCAGCGGCCGATTCCGCTGCCGCGTGACATTGATCTGGGCGCAGGATCGCTTCTGGGGGTCGTGACGGTGTCGCTCGTCGGACGTGGCCGCCGAGCACGTCACGCACGCCACGCACCGACATCCGCTGTCGACGAAGCAAGGAGTGCGCGAGCGATGGCGGCCGACCGCATGTTGGCGTTGCTCCCGACCGCGGCGATCCTCGTGGACAGCGCGGACAACGTGCGCATGGCGAACGTCGCGGCGGTGTCGATGAGCATCGTCAAAGGCGCGCGGCTCGAAGTGGGCGAACTCGAACAGTTGGTGCGCGCCGTCCGTCGTACCGGTACGGCGCAGACGATGGAGTTCGTCATCGACCAGGGCGGATTCCCGCGCCGGGTGCTGACCGTCGGCGCACGGGCGCAGCCGCTCGACGACGGCGAGGTAGCGCTGGTCGTCGACGATCTCACCGAGAGCAAGCGCGTCGACGCCGTACGGCGCGACTTCGTCGCGAACGTCGGGCACGAGATCAAGACGCCGGTCGGTGCGCTGACAGTCCTGGCGGAAGCGGCG
This sequence comes from Frankiales bacterium, assembly GCA_025980325.1. Lineage (GTDB taxonomy): Bacteria > Actinomycetota > Actinomycetes > JAFAQI01 > JAFAQI01 > BP-197. The sequence goes on along the minus strand of JAICXQ010000013.1, from coordinate 35,085 downwards.
CTCGACGCGCACGACGATCCGGATGCGGTGCATCACTTCCTGACCCGGATGCAGCGCGAGGCGAGTCGGTTGTCGCGGCTGGTCCAGGAGTTGCTCGACCTGTCCCGGCTGCAAGGTGGCGAGACGCCGGCGTCGGCGGACGACGTCGCGGTGGATGCGGTCATCGACGAGGCGATCGACCGCGGCCGGCTGGTCGCCGAGGCGAAACGGATCGAGATCGTCCGCGGCGGCGACACCGGTTGCGTCGTCGTCGGCAGCGAGAACCAACTCGTGACCGCGGTGTCGAACCTGCTCGACAACGCGGTCGCGTACAGCCCGGAGCGCACCGAGGTCGCGGTCGGCGTACATCATCGCGGCGACATGGTCGAAATCGCGGTCAAAGACCAGGGCATCGGCATTCATCAGACCGACCAGGAACGGATCTTCGAACGCTTCTACCGCGTGGACCCGGCGCGTTCGCGCGACACCGGCGGCACCGGGCTCGGCCTGGCGATCGTCAAGCACATCGTGAGCAACCACCGCGGCCAGATCACGGTGTGGAGCCAACCGGGCGCCGGCAGTACGTTCACGCTGCGGCTGCCCGCCACCGGCCCGTCGCGTTCGGTCGCCGGTGACGAACAGCCGCAATCGGAGGCGTCGAGCGCGTGACCCGAATCCTGGTCGTCGAGGACGAGCAGTCCTTCTCCGACGCGCTGTCGTACATGCTGCGCAAAGAGGGCTTCGAAGTGGCGGTCGCCGGCAACGGGCCGGATGGGCTGACCGAGTTCGACAACGCCGGCGCCGATCTGGTGTTGCTCGACCTGATGCTGCCCGGGTTGTCGGGCCTCGAGGTGTGCCGGCAGCTGCGCCAGCGTTCGGACGTGCCGGTGATCATGCTGACCGCGAAGGACGGCGAGGTCGACAAGGTCGTCGGCCTGGAGATCGGCGCCGACGATTACGTGACGAAGCCGTTCTCGGCGCGCGAGCTGCTCGCCCGCATCCGGGCGGTGCTGCGCCGCCGCGGCGAGCCGGAGGACGTCGGGTCGGCGATCCTCGAGGCCGGCCCGGTGCGGATGGACGTCGACCGGCACATCGTCAGCGTCAACGGCGGCGCGGTCGGGCTGCCGTTGAAGGAGTTCGAGCTGCTTGAGTTCTTGCTCCGCAACTCCGGCCGGGTACTGACCCGCGGCCAGCTGATCGACCGGGTGTGGGGCAGCGATTACGTCGGCGATACGAAGACGCTCGACGTGCACGTCAAACGGTTGCGGGCGAAGATCGAACCCGATCCCGGCCGGCCGCAACACCTGCTGACAGTGCGCGGCCTGGGTTACAAGTTCGAAGCCTGACCGGTCGCGCTTACGCTAGGCGGGTGCAGGTGGCCGAAGTGATGACGCGGGCGAGCGTGACCGAATCGCCCGCCGACTCGCTTCGGGCCGCGGCCAATCGCATGTGGTCGCAGCAGACCGGGTCGTTGCTGGTGATGGACGGCGCGCAGCTACTCGGGATCATCACCGAACGCGACGTGATGAAGGCGGTCGCGCGCGGTGCCGATCTGGACGCGACGCCGGTCAGCGCCGTCATGACGACGACGGTGTTGACGGTGTCACCCGAGACGTCGTTGCACGAGGCGGCCCGGCACATGGCGACGCGCTGGATCCGCCACCTGCCGGTCATCGACGGCGGCACGATCGTCGGGATGGTCAGCCAGCGCGACCTGTGCGGCGTACTCGCCGCGCTCGGCACCGAACCGGAAGCCGGCCAGATCCCGGCCGACGACCTGGTCCGATCCCGGCGGCTGGCCCGGATCGAGGCGGGTGACCTCGACTGATGCCCGAGCGCCAACGACCCGAGCCCGAGGCGGACGACCCGGTGTTGCCGGACCGCACGACGGACGAGACCGATGTCGGCTGGGGCGACGAGCAGCCGTTCGCGGACGACGACGTACGCCGGCTCCTGGACGACGTACCGCCGCACCACGTCGACCGCGACTGACAATGCGTGCGTGCGTCGCATCTGTCAGCAGCACAGGTGGCTATAGCCGCACCAGTTGCTGACAAGTCGGCGGCTCGTGCCTACGCGGTTTGCGGCGAGGCGCAGAACGCGCACCTGTGCGCGCCGGCCGGGATCGACGACAGGCACTCGGGGCAGTCCTTGACCGGCGTCGGCTCGTCCGGTGCCGGCTTGAACCGCTCCATGAGTCGGTTGACCGGCAGCACGACAAAGAAGTAGACGACGGCCGCGATGATGACGAACGACACAAGCGCATTGATGAACTTGCCGTACGGGAACAGCACCACCGTCTTCCCCTCGTGAACGTTGACGCCGCTGTTGCTGAAGTCTCCGCTTGCGCCCGCTACCAAGCCGACGATCGGCGTGATGAACGCGGCCACGAAGCCGGTGACGACGGCGCCGAAGGCGGCGCCGATCACGATGCCGACGGCGAGATCGACGACGTTGCCGCGAAGGAGGAACTTCCGGAAGCCGCTCATGCCCGGGCCTTTCGCTGCGAAGGGACAGATCCGGCGCCAGCGTGTCCCATCGGGGTCCGGATGAGCAACCGATCAGCGCCGTAACAAGGCCAGCGAGAGCCTGGTCGTCGTGGCCGCCCCGGCCAGCCGTGCGGCCTGCGCATCGGTCGCCGCGACCACCACGAGACCGGCCCCGTCGTCGGATCCACCGTCGCGAGCCGGCACCGCCAGCACGGTGAGACCGGACGCGATGACCTGCGTGGACGGCGTCGCCGTATCGCCACCGCTGTCGTCCGCCGTAGTGCCGAGCACGTCGACGACGTCACCGGCGCGGGTGAGGGCGGCCGCGGCCGGCCCGTCGGCGAGCCGGATGGGAACGGCGACCAGACCGGGTTGGCGAAGCGCGGCGAGCAGCGAAGGCTCCAGCAGCCGGACGTCGGTCACCGGCTCGCCGGCGCGCATCGGGGCCGCGACCAACCGACCGACAACGCGCACCCGGCTGAGCAGCGCCCCGCGCGGGACTGCTCCAAGTGGAAGCCGCTCGGATCGCACGTCGTGCGCAGTCAGCGGCACGCCACCCGGAAGGTCGTGCGCGATCACCCACACCGACCGCGACACCGGCGGCTTGGGATGCAGGACGTGCAACGAACACAGCACAGCCAGCCCGACGCAGAGCGCGGCGGCGAACCGGCGCGGTTGCGCGGCGAGACGGGAGAGCAGCGATGCGGCCATGCGGGCAGCCTGCCGCGACCGGCCCGTTCCGAGACCGCCCCGAGGACAAGCTGTGGACACCGCGGGGCGCGCCCACCAAGCTGTGGACACCCAAGAAGACGAGCTAAGCGACCTTGGTCCCGTCGCCGGACGAGCCAGCCGATCCCGAAGAAGACCCCGAAGAAGACCCCGAAGAACCCGACGAGTCCGCCGCGGCCGGAGTGCTCGGCTTCGACTCAGCCGCCGGGGTCTTCTCGCCGCTCGACGGCTGGTCGCTCTTCGCCGTACTACTCGACGAAGAACCCGAACCGCGGCTGTCGGTCTTGTAGAACCCGGAGCCCTTGAAGACCACGCCCACGGGGGAGAACAGCTTGCGCAGCCGGCCCTCACACGCGGGGCACACGGTCAAGGCGTCGTCGGTGAACTTCTGCACGACCTCCAGGCGCTCGCCGCACTCGGTGCAGGCGTACTGGTACGTCGGCATTGGCTGCCCCCTCTCAGGACTTGGCACTCGACTGCCTCGACTGCTAATGATGCCATGAGCGGCAGCCGGCGCGCCAAACTTCAGGCACGCAGGACGATTCAGACGTCGAGTTCGAACCAGACCGTCTTGCCTGCGCCCGCCGGAAGGACGCCCCACCGCGCGGCCAGCAGCGACACGATGAGCAGACCGCGACCGCCCTCGGCCGATGTCCGCGGCTGGAGGTCGACCTCGGGCAGCGGCGCCGGGCTGTCGTCGGTGACGGCGACCCGCAACGCGCCGGCCGTGATCTCGGCGTCGAGGGAGCGTCCGTGCACGATCGCGTTCGTCACCAGTTCGCTGACCAGGAGCGACGCCGTACGGCGGATTTCGCCGGCCAGGCCGGCCGAGGCGCAGAACTGGGCGAGGAACGTGCGCGCCCGCCCGGCGGAGCGCGCATCGGCGGCCAGGTCGAGGGACGCGGCGATCGCCAGAGGTCGACCTGCCGCAACTCGCTCCGCGCGCACGCGACCGTCCTTTGCGCGACCGCTGCCTGCTCAGCGGCGACAGCTGCTGCTTACCCGTAGGTAAGAACGCTAAACGACGATGCCCAGGTCGGCGAGCAAGCCACGCACGAGAACGTCGATTTCGTCCCGGATCCGGCGCACCGTCGCCAGGTCCTTTCCGGCCGGATCGTCGAGCTGCCAGTCGAGGTAGCGCTTGCCCGGGAAGACCGGGCAGGCGTCGCCGCACCCCATCGTGACGACGACGTCGGACGCCTCGACCGCCGAGTTCGTGAGCGGCTTCGGGAACTCGCGGCTCAGGTCCAGCCCGATCTCGCCCATCGCTTCGACGACAGCGGGATTGACCGCAGCGCCGGGATCGGATCCGGTCGACCGGACGACGACGGAATCACCGCCGTAGTGCGCGAGCAACCCCGCCGCCATCTGGCTGCGACCGGCGTTGTGCACGCACACGAACAGCACTTCAGGCACGGCCGGCATAGGACTCCTCGTGCGGGACGACGACGTAGTCCGCGACTTCCGCGACATCGGGATAGAGCGCCCGAACGACGGCGACCGCGGCCGCAGCGCCGGCGAGTTGCATGACGACGAACATCGGCACCGACGACGGCGCGATGCCGGCGAACGTGTTCGACAGCATCCGCGCGACGTCGATCATCGGATTGGCAAAGCTCGTCGACGAACTCCACCAGTACGCGGCCGTGATGTACGCACCGATCGCGAACGGCGCCAACGCCGCCCGACCGGCGCGGGCGAGACCGAAGACCAGGACGACCAGTCCGAACGTCGCCAACGATTCGGACAGCCACAGTCCGCCACTGCTGCGCTCGCGGGTCGAGATCGTCACGGGATCCAGTGCGTACATGAGGTTCGCGAGGATCGCGCCGGCGCAGCCGCCGGCGAGTTGCGCGGGTACGTACGCCGCGACCTGCCGGTTGGTCGCGCCGCCGAATACACGGTCGGCCAACGTGATGACGGGGTTGAAGTGACCGCCGGACACCGGGCCGAACGCGAGGATCAGCGCGACAAGGCCGGCGCCGGTGACGATCGCGTTTTCCAGCAATTGCAAGCCAATGTCGTGCGGTGACAGTCGATGCGCGGCGATTCCCGAGCCGATGACGACCGCGACCAGACCGGCCGATCCGAGAAACTCCGCGAAGGCTTGGCGACCGAGGGCGCCGGCCCGCATCAGCAGCAATCCGGATCGAGCACGCCGCACAGCGCGGTGAGCGACTCGCGTCGCGCGCGGTAGTAGACGTTCATGCCGCGGCGCTCGCCGTCGCTCACCAGGCCGGCCCGTTTCAGCACGCCGAGATGGTGCGACACGGTCGCCTCGGTGACGCCGACGGCCGGGGCGAGCTCGCAGGTGCAGACCTCGTCCGCGGCGAGCAGCAGGCTGACCAGCCGCACCCGTACCGGATCGGCCAGGGCCTTCAGCCGCATCGCGACTTCGAGCGCGTCGCCGTCGTCCATCGGCGCGGCGGCGACGGGTGCGCAGCAGATCGGTGCGGACGTGTCGATCACCGGCAGGGCCTTGGGCACGCGGTCGATCCTCACAGACCTTCTTGACATTTGTCAAAGAGGTCGTTCAGAGTATCGAGCTATGTCGAGAATCCAGCTAGCCCTCAACGTCGACGACATCGAGGCGGCGACCGCCTTCTACGCGAAGCTGTTCGGCGTCGCACCGGCCAAGACCCGCCCGGGGTACGCGAACTTCGCCGTCGCCGACCCGCCGCTCAAGCTCGTGCTGATCGAGAATCCCGGCCACGGCGGCACCCTGAACCATCTCGGTGTCGAGGTGGAGTCCACCGACGTGGTCGACGCCGAACAGTCGCGGCTGGCGGCCGCCGGCCTCGCCAGCGTCGACGAGCGCGGCACCACGTGCTGCTACGCGAAGCAGGACAAGTTCTGGGTCGAGGGCACACCGGGCGGCGAGCGCTGGGAGATCTACACCGTGCTGGCGGACAGCCCGGTCGCGGAGACGCCCGCGGCGGCCTGCTGCTCGGCGTGACGGCACGCATCCGCCCGGCCACCGGCGCCGATGCCGCGGCCATCGCCGCCGTCTACCGGCCGTACGTCACCGACAGCGTGATCTCGTTCGAGACCGAACCGCCGGACGCGGCCGAGATGGCCCGGCGCATGGCGGCTCGGCCGGCGAAACCCTGGCTGGTCGCGGAGCGCGACCAAGCGGTCGTCGGCTACGCGTACGCCTCGGCGCACCGGGAGCGCGCGGCGTACCGCTGGGCGGCGGACGTGTCGGTCTATCTCGCCGCCGCGGAGCGCAGCCGCGGCACCGGCCGGGCGCTGTACGCACAGCTGTTCGAACTGCTCAAGGACCTCGGGTACGTCGCGGCGTACGCCGGGATCGCGTTGCCGAATCCGGCCAGCGTGGGCCTGCACGAGTCGATGGGGTTCGGCCTCGTCGGCGTCTACCGGGGCGTCGGCCACAAGTTCGGGCGGTGGCACGACGTCGGCTGGTGGCAGCTCGCCCTCGCCGACCCACGGCCGGACGATCCGGCCGAGCCCCGGCCGTGGAAAGAGGGGTGAATATCGCGGGCAGATGAGATTGGCGGCACCTCGCGGGGGTACCCGGCGAAGATCGACCGCCGACTGCCGAGGAGGTCCTGCGCGTGGAATGGTCGAGCCGAGCCGCCTGCTTGTCCGCCGAGCCCGAGGTGTTCTTCCCGGTGGGCAACGGCGGGGCTGCCCTCGACGAAGTGAGCGCGGCCAAACGATTCTGCGCCGTGTGCGCGGTCCAGCCGCAGTGCCGCGACTACGCGTTGCGCACCCGCCAGCCGTTCGGCGTCTGGGGCGGGCTGGACGAGGAGGAGCGGCGGATGCTGCTGCTCCAGCCGGTGTAGCCCGGCCGGGGTTGCAGGCCCTCCTATCCTGGGAACTGAACCGTTCGTTGGCAACCGACGAATGGAGAGAGACGTCTGTCCCTATATGAGCAGCGCGCGAAGCGCCCTCGGCACGGCACAATGGCAGTCGGTAACCCCGACCAAGGCAAGGCAGCAGAGGTTGTGAACGCATGCGTCTGATCCGCCCCATCTCCCGGGGCGTCGTCGTGTCCGGCATCGGCGTGGGGGCGCTGGCCGTCGCGGGGGTCGTCATCGCCGCCACTCACTTCGGCGGCAGCTCGCACGCGACCGCGCCGGCGGTGAGTGCCGCGAGCCCGGCGACGCCGGCGGTCGTCAGCGTCCTCGGCCTCCGTCGCGGCCGGGTGCCGTGGAACCGGCCGCTCACGGTCAAGGTGACCAACGGATCCCTGCGCAGCGTCGAGGTCGACGCCGGCGCGACGTTGATCGACGGCGTCATCGATGCGCACGGCACGATCTGGCGCTCGCAGACCACGCTCGTGCCGCTGACGACGTACGTCGCCACCGTGACCTACGCGGACGGCGCGGCTCGCAGCCACACCGAGACGTTGAAGGTCGTGGCCGCCGACACCGACAAGCACCTGCGGGTCATGCTGTCACCCGACGGCGACACCGTCGGTGTCGGCTCGCCGATCATCGCGCGGTTCAGCCGCTCGGTGCCGGTGGCGCAGCGGGCGAACGTCGAGGCGCGCCTCGCGGTGACGACGACACCGAACGTCGTCGGCGCGTGGCACTGGATGAGCGACCAGGAGCTGCACTGGCGGCCGCCGACGTACTGGAAGCCGGGCACGAAGGTGCAGGTCTCCGCGACCCTCGACAACTTCTACGTCGGCGCCGGCGTGTGGGGCACCGGCTCGCACACGGCGACGTTCCGCGTCGGTGACTCGCACATCAGCCGGGTCGACGTCGCGCGCCACCAGATGTACGTCTACGACAACGGCACGCTGATCAAGACGATGCCGATCAGCGCCGGTCGCGACAAGTACCCCACCAAGAACGGCGTGCACATCACGTTCGAGAAGTCGCAGGTCGTGACGATGGACTCCGCGACCGTCGGCATCCCGCGCAACTCACCGGACGGCTATTACGAGAAGGTCTACTGGGACGTGCGGATCTCCTACGGCGGCGCGTTCGTGCACGCGGCGCCGTGGTCGGTCGGCGAGCAGGGCCGGGTCAACGTGTCGCACGGCTGCGTGAACCTGAGTACGTCGAACGCGATCTGGTTCTACAACTTCGCGCTGCACGGCGACATCGTCGACGTGTACAACTCCGCCGCCGCGCCGGACACCTCGGACCCGGGCATGGCCGACTGGAACATGTCGTGGGCGGCCTGGGTCGCCGGCGACGCGAACCCGTCGCCCGAGGCGCTCGCGCTGCACCCGAAGTCGCCGCACGACTCCGAGCCGCCCGCGCCGCCGTACTCGTATCAGCCGCCGCCGAGCATGTCGCCGACACCGACGCCCAAGCCGACGCCGAAGCCTTCGCCGACGCACTCCTAGCCGGTCAGCTCGGTCACGCCGTCAGGGGTGAGCACCCAGCCGACGTCTTCGTCGTGCGGCTCGCTCGGGACGTTCGCAAGGAGCTCGGGCGCGTAGACGACGGCGACTCTTCTCTCGCGCTCGACGTTTTCGAGCGCGCGGTCGTAGAAGCCGCCGCCGCGCCCGAGCCGGTGGCCGCGTCGGTCGACCGCGAGCGCCGGTACGACGACGAGGTCCGCGGTTTCGATCGCCCTCGCGCCGAGTGGGTCCGAGGTCGGTTCGAGCAGGCCCCAGCGCGCGTTCGTGAGCCGCTCCCATCCCTCGTACGGCGCCCAGTCGAGCGCGCGGTCGGTGCCGGCGACGACAGGGAGCAGAACGGTGACGCCATGGGCGACGAGAGCATCCAGGAGCGGCCGCGTCGGCGGCTCGTCGGCGACGCCGGCGTACGCCGCGATGGTGCTGTGTGACTCGGCGGGTTCGTCGCGATCGGTACGGCGGGCGAGGGCGACGAGGGCGTCGGCATGGCTCGCCAGCCGGGCGCCGGCGGCCTCGCGGTCCACAGCGGAGCGGCTGGCGCGGGCCGTGCACATACCCGTCCGGAGCAGTTGCTTGTCGTCCATCGCGTGCGAGCATCGCATCAACGACCGGACTAGGAGGTGAGGCGTGACGCTGCGATTGCGGCTCTCGCTCGCCTTCCTGCTCGTGGTCATCGTGCCGCTGACGGTCGCGGCCGTCGTCGTCGGCCGCGGCGTTCCCAACGCGCTCGACTCGGCCGCGCGCAACCGGGTTCTCGCCTCGCGCGCGGGCGCCGGCGCGCTCGTGCAGGCCACCTGCCAGCGGGTCCGGCTCGCGGCGGAGGTGCTCGGCCGGGAGGCCGCGGTCGGCGACAAGCTCAAGGCGGCCCAGGACATCGTCGGCCGCGGCGCCGTCCAATACGCCGTCGTCACCAGCGCGTCCGGCAAGGTCCTCGCCGTTGCCGGCGGCGTTGCTCGAGGCGAGTCCGGCGGGTCGTTGCCCAATCCGATCCCACCGGGTGCCCTGGGGTCGTGCAGCCGGGGCATTCCGGCGAGCTTGGGCATCCGGGCGATCGCCGACTCGGTCGATCTGCGCTCGACCGGCGGCGCCGGCCTAGGTTCGGCAGCCGTCGCGATCTCTCTCGATTTCACCTTCGCGACTTCGCTGTCCCGGTCGGCGAACGCCGACGTCACGCTCGTCTCCGATGGCAAGGTGCTGGCCACGACGTTGGCGCCAACGGTCGCGGCGAAACTGGCGAGGTCCGCCAAGACGCTGGTCGGATCAGGCCGGGCCATGAACGTGGGCGATCGGCTGGCCGCGGCCACCCCTGCCGGACCTGGTCAGGCGGTCCTCGTCGTCAGCGTGACGCGCCCCGGCGTGGACAGCCTCGAGCTGCTGGTCGTGGCCGTGTTGATCACGGTGCTCCTGCTCGCCGCCGTCATCGGGTGGGGACTGGCCCGGGTCACCACCCGCCCGCTGGTGGAGCTCAGCGAGGCGGCCGAGCGGGTCGCCGGCGGCGATCTCGAGACCCGGATCGCGGTGACCTCGGACGACGAAGTGGGCCAGCTGGCCACGTCGTTCAACGACATGACCGATCGGCTGCGCGGCTACGTCGGGGCGTTGCAATCCAGCCGCGACGAGCTGCGCCGTAACCTCGCCCGGCTGGGCGACACGCTGTCGAGCACGCACGACCTCGGCCGCATCCTCGGCGTGATCCTCGAGACCGCGGTGGCCGAGACGCGCTCGTCGGCCGGCGCGATCTACGTCGTCGCGGACGGGCGGGACGAGCTCACGTTGCGCGCCGGGCACGGGCTCGACAGCCGCGGCGCGCGCGTCGGCGACGTTCTCGGCTTCGGCGCGGGCGTCACCGGCGCCGTCGCCGAATCGGGCGAGGCGGTCCGCGGACACGTCGGGGCGCCGGGCCTGGTCGCGGCGCCCGACGAGCCGCGGAGCGAGGAGCTGATCAGCGTCCCGTTGCGTACCACCGGCGGGATCGTCGGCGTGCTCAACCTCTACGACCGCGTCGACGGCCGGCCGTACGACGACGGCGACCTGCAGACGATCCGCACGTTCGCGAGCCAGGCGGCGGTCGCCCTCGACAACGTGCTGTTGCACCAGGAAGCGCAGCGGCTGTCCGTCACCGACGGGCTGACCGGCCTGCGAAACTACCGCTACTTCCAGCAGGCGATCAGCCGCGAGACCGAGCGCGCGGTCCGGTTCGCCCGGCCGATGGGCCTGCTCATGCTCGACCTGGATCACTTCAAGAACGTCAACGACACCCACGGCCACCAGGTCGGCGACGCGGTTCTGATCGAGATCGCCGAGCGGGTGCGCGCAGAGGTCCGCGAGGTCGACCTGGTCGCGCGCTACGGCGGCGAGGAGTTCGCGGTCGTGCTGCCGGAGACCGATCGCGGCGGCGCGGAGCACATCGCGCGGCGCATCTGCGAACGGGTCCGCGGCCGGCCGCTGCACGCCGCCGGTGTCGAGCTCCGGCTCACGGTCTCGATCGGCGTCGCCGTACTTCCCGACGACGGGACGACGCCGTCGGCCCTCATCCGCGCCGCCGACGACGCGTTGTACAGGGCCAAAGCGGCCGGCCGCGACCGCTGGCTCTAAGCCGCACCCGCCCAGGCTGTCGCTCGCTGCGTTCTCGGTCGCTTGCGGCCATCAGGCCGCGGCGCTCCCTGCGGCCTTGCGAGCGACACCCTGGACGGGCGCGGACCGGGTGGGCGAGACCGCCGCCCGTCGGGGCTTGGCGCCGTCGAGTGTGGGCGTTGTATGTCAGTGCGCGCCGCTGACGGACACGGAACGTCGCGGTGAACGAGCCCTACTAGGGTTTGGCTCATGGCGGGCGGCGCATGAGCGGGCGGGTCACCAAGGCGGTCATCCCGGCCGCCGGCCTCGGCACCAGGTTCCTGCCCGCGACCAAGGCGACGCCGAAGGAAATGCTGCCGGTCGTCGACAAGCCGGCGATCCAGTACGTCGTCGAGGAGGCCGTGCGCGCGGGCCTCGACGACGTCCTCATGGTCACCGGACGCAACAAGGCACCGCTCGAGGATCACTTCGATCGTCATTACGAACTCGAGGACAAGCTCGAAGGCGACGAAGGCAAGCGCGAGCTGCTCGAGCGGATTCGCGAGTCCACCGACCTCGCGACCATTCACTACGTCCGGCAAAAGGATCCGCGCGGCCTCGGTCACGCGGTCCTCTGCGCCGCGCAACACGTCGGCGAGGAGCCGTTCGCCGTACTTCTCGGCGACGACCTCATCGACGAGCGCGACCCGCTGCTGGCCCGGATGATCGAGGTACGCCAGCAGCACGGCGGGTGCGTCATCGCACTCATGCAGGTGCCGCGCGAGCAGATCGAGCTTTACGGCTGCGCCGCGGTCGAGCCCACCGCCGACGCCGACGTGCTGCGCGTCACCGGGATGGTCGAGAAGCCCGCGCGCGGCCAGGCACCGAGCGACTACGCCATGATCGGCCGCTACGTCCTCTCGCCGGCGATCTTCGACGTGCTTCGCGACACCGCACCGGGGCGCGGCGGCGAGATTCAGCTCACCGACGCCATCCAGACGCTGACCGACCGGCCGGGTGACGGCGGGCCGGTGCACGGGGTGGTGTTCCGCGGCCGCCGCTACGACACCGGCGACAAGCTCGACTACCTGCGCTCCATCGTCCAGGTCGCGGCCGACCGGGCCGACATCGGCCCGGAGTTTCGCGACTGGCTCGGCAAGTACGTCGCCAAGCGACTCGCCGAGGGCGATCCGATCGAGCCCATCCAGCCGTGAAGACCGTCGACGAGCATCTGGCGAGTGTGCTGGCCGGCATCGGCCCGCTCTCAGCGCTCGAACTCACCTTGCTCGATGCGCACGGTTGCGTCCTCGCCGAGGACGTGTCCGCGACGCATCCGTTGCCGCCGTTCGACAACTCGGCGATGGACGGGTACGCCGTCCGCTCGGTCGACGTCGCAAGTGCGAGCGAGCAGACGCCCGTGACGTTGCCGGTCGTCGGCGACGTCGCGGCCGGCAGCACGACGCCGTACTCGGTCCAGCCCGGCCTCTGCGTGCGGATCATGACCGGCGCGCCGTTGCCGCCCGGCGCCGACGCGGTCGTGCCGCAGGAGTCGACCGACGAAGGCCTCGCGCAGGTCTCGATTCGCGCCGCCGCGACCGCCGGTCAGTACGTCCGCCGGGCCGGCGAGGACGTGACACCGGGCACCGTCGTACTGACCAACGGCACCCACCTCGGCGCGACCCAGATCGGTCTGATCGCCGCCGTCGGCCGCGACCGCGTGCTGGCGAGGCCGCGGCCGCGGGTCGTCATCCTGTCGACCGGCAGCGAGCTCGTCGATCCCGGCCAGCCGCTCACCCCGGGCAAGATCCCGGACGCCAACAGCGCGCTGCTCACGGCGGCCTCGCAGGAAGCCGGCGCGATCGCGTTCCGGGTCGGCATCGTGCCCGACGATCCGCGCCAACTGCTCGACACCTTGGAGGATCAGCTCATCCGGGCCGACCTCGTGCTCACCAGCGGCGGTGTCAGCGTCGGCGCGTACGACGTCGTCAAGGACGCGCTCGGCCGGCTCGGTACGGTCGCGTTCGACCGGGTGGCGATGCAGCCCGGGATGCCGCAGGGCTTCGGGCGGATCGGCCCCGACGAGACGCCGTTCTTCGGCCTGCCCGGCAACCCGGTCAGCGCGTACGTGTCGTTCGAGGTGTTCGTCCGGCCGGTGTTGCGACGGATGCTCGGCGTCGATCCGATCAACCGGCCGATCGTGCGCGCGCGGCTCACCGATCCGGTGACGTCGCCGTACGGCAAGCGCACCTTCGCCCGCGGCTGGCTGACCGTCGAGGCGGGCAAGTACGTCGTCCGCCCGGTCGGCGGCAGCGGGTCCCATCTCATCGCGTCGCTGTCGGCGGCCAATGCGCTGATCGTGGTACCGGACGCGACGACGGAACTGGAAGCGGACGCGACGGTCGACGTGATGATGCTCGAACGAAGGCAGCGATGACCGAACTTCCGCATCTCGACGAATCCGGCGACGCGCGCATGGTCGACGTCAGCGGCAAGGACGTGACGGCGCGTACGGCGACCGCGCGCGGCCGGGTCCTCGTCAACGCCGACGTCGTCCGATTGCTGCGCGCCGGTGATCTGCCGAAGGGTGACGCGCTCGCGGTTGCGCGGATCGCGGGCATCATGGCGGCCAAGCACACGCCGGACCTCGTGCCGTTGTGTCATCCGATCGCGTTGCATGCCGTCGACGTCGACTGCACGGTCGCGGACGACGCCGTCGACGTCCTCGTCACGACGCGTACGGCGGATCGGACCGGGGTCGAGATGGAAGCGCTGACCGCAGTCGCGGTCGCGTGTCTCGCCGTCGTCGACATGGTCAAGGCCGTCGATCCGGCTGCGACGATCACCGATGTCCGCGTGGTCGAGAAGACCGGCGGCAAGACCGGCCGTTGGGCCCGATCTGAATGAGTGCCGAATGAGTGCCGAAGAGCTGCCGGCCGACGCGCGCGCGGTCGTCGTCACCGTGTCGGATCGATCGCACGGCGGCCTGCGGCACGACGAATCCGGGCCGCTGCTGGCGAAATTGTTGCAGGAGTTGGGATTCACCGTCGGCGACGTCGTCGTCGTACCGGATGACGCCGCGCAGATCGAAGCGGCGCTGCGGTCTGCCGTCGCGGACGGTGTGGATCTCGTCGCGACGACCGGTGGTACCGGGTTCGCGCCGCGCGACGTCACGCCGGAAGCGACCAGGCGGGTGTTGGAGCGTGAGGCGCCCGGACTCGCCGAAGCGTTGCGCCTGCACAATCGCGATCGGGTGCCGACGACGATCCTTTCGCGTGCGGTCGCGGGGACGTGCGCGCAGTCGGTCATCGTCAACCTGCCCGGATCGCCGAGCGGAGTTCGCGACGGCGTCACCGTGCTGACGCCGGTGATCGGGCACGCGATCGTGCAGTTGCGCGGCGGCGACCATTGAGCGAGCCGACCTCGCCCGGTTGGCCGGCGGTGCTCACCGACGGCGACGTCACGTTGCGGCCGGTGCGGTGGCGTGACGCGCCGGCATGGTCCGACGCGCGCCGGCGCAACGTCGAATGGTTGCGCGAATGGGAGGCCACGCCGCCGGGCGGAAAGGCATTCGTCCCGACGTCGGTGAGCACCTTCGTCTCGATGACGCGGCGGTTGCGGGCGGAGGCACGGCACGGTCGCGCCTTGCCGTTCGCGGTGCTCGTCGGCGGTGAGTTCGCCGGGCAGCTCAACGTCAGCAGCGTCATCCGCGGGTCGCTGCACTCGGCATCGCTGGGTTACTGGATCGACGAGCGGTACGCCGGCCGCGGCGTCATGCCGACCGCCGTCGCGCTCGTCACCGACCATTGCTTCGCTGCGGTGGGGCTGCATCGGATCGAAGTCAACATCCGGCCGGAGAACGCCGCGAGCCGTCGCGTCGTCGAGAAGCTCGGTTTTCGCGAAGAGGGCTTACGGCGGCAGTTCCTGCACATCTCCGGTGCATGGCGGGATCATCTGTCGTACGCGTTGTTGCGCGGCGAGGTGCCGGAGGGTCTGGTCGCGCGCTGGCACGCGACACAACTGTCCCGCGACACGCCGCTCGATGTCCCCGACCGGAAGCCTCGCCGTAGCTAGCGTTTGTCGTCGATGGATGCCAACCGTCGAAGGACATGCACGTGAGCGCCGTCATCCTCGCGGTCATCGTCGTGATGTGGGCCGTAGTGTTGGTGCCGATGTGGTTGAGACGGCACGACGCGGCGACGGAATCGCGCTCCGTCGACAAGTTCTCCGCCGCGATGCGCGTGTTGTCCCGGCGGCAGCCCTCGTCGGGATCGGCGCGGTACGTGCTGATGCCGCGGCGCGAGTCTGCGGCTGCTCCCTCGGTGCACGTGTCCGGCGCGGCCGCACCCCGGCCGTCGCGGCCCGCGCCGTCGCGGCCGGCCGCGCCGCGGCGTAAGGCGTCGTTGGCGGTACGGCGACGCCGCGTGCTGCTCGGTCTGCTCGGTGTTGCGTTCCTGACGATGGTGCTGGCTGCGGCCGGCGTCGTCGGTTGGGTGTTGCAGATCGTCATCGACCTGATCGCGGTCGCCTTCGTCGTACATCTGCGGACCCAGGCCAGGCGTAGCGTCGCGCTGGCCCGTGCGCGCCGCCGTCCTGCCGCGAGTGTTGCTGCTGCTCCCGCTTCTGCGGCGGCCCCGTCGGCCCCTGCGACTCCGACGGCGGCGAGTTACGCGGCCCGGTTGGCCCGGGCGGTCGCGCCGTCCGCGGCTCCGGTCTCGGCGGCTGCGGAGCCCGAGGTTGCGGCGACGCCGGACGTTGCGGCGGGGGTCGTTGCGGCGCCGGTCGTTGCGGCGAAAGCCGCCGAAGACGTCGCCGAGGCGACCGGTACCGACGACGCAGCGGCGTGGGAGCCGGTGCCCGTGCCGCCGCCGACGTACACGATGAAGCCGCCGGCCCCGCCGCGCTACTACCCGCCGGTGCAGCCCGACTCGGATGCCGGGCTCGTCGATGGCGGCGTCGGCGACGAGGCGGTCGCGGCCCGGGTCGAGCCGGAGGCGGGGGTCGGGGACGACGGCCAGCTGGACGAGATCCTGACCCACCGCTGGGCCGTCAACGACTGATCGGCCGGGCTCCGGCCGACGCCGGGTCGGCTATCCTTGACCGGCTTGGGGCTGTAGCGCAGTTGGTAGCGCGCTTCGTTCGCATCGAAGAGGTCAGGGGTTCGATTCCCCTCAGCTCCACTTCCCTACGTATGACGGTTCGTGATACGCTGCTCTCATGCCTACGGCGATCAGCGTGCGGCTCGACGACGAAACGCTGCGGGCGTTGGCGCAGCTAGAGGCCGCAGGGCTGAGCCGTTCGGAAGCGATACGGCAAGCCATCATCGATGGTGCCGCGAGGCTTCAGCGCGGGCGTGACCTCGCCGCTGAAGTTGCAGCGTTGGAGGCTGATGAGGCCGATCGACGCGAGATGCGCGAGGTTGCTGCTCTGATGGAGAGCATGCGTGCTTCGCGGTGACGTCTTCGAGTTCCGCCCGCCACGTGCTCGCGGACGCGAACAGCAAGGGCGTCGGTTCGGCGTCGTTGTTCAGGCAAATGAGCTACTCCCGCGGTCGGTGGTTCTGGTTGCGCCTACCTCTCGCAGCGCCCGCCCAGCTTCGTTCCGGCCCGAGGTCGACATCGATGGCGAGGCAACCCGTGTTCTGGTGGAGCAAGTGGGAGCCGTGGACGCCGGGCGATTGGGAAACCTCGTCGGTCACGTGACACCCGAGCAGCTATGGGGAATCGACGAAGCCCTTCTCACCGTGCTCGGCCTGCGCTAGGACGCGGAGGGCGTCGAGAAGGCCGAGCGTTTCGTCTCGGTTCGAATAAGAACGACGATCCTCCACTCCGCGCGTCGTCGCGGCTGTTAGGCCGATGAGGACGGATTGCAGCCGGGTTAGCGACGACCCGTAGTCGGCGATGCGACGCGGTTCGCCGTGCAGGCTCGACAACTCACCTGAACGGCGTTACGCGACGCTGCCCGGTTCGTAACCCCTAGTGGTCGGTCGCGTTGTACCGGACGCCCGAACCAACTATGAGATCGAAAGGAACGTGAGTGCGTAAGCAGAGCACCGGCGTCGCCCTCGGAACCGGGACAAGTGCTGCGACGGTCAGTGTCGCGGGCGGATCGCGCAACAGCACCGAGGGGGCCTGGGTCCAAACCCCGTCGGACGCGCTGTGCACGTTGCCCAACCTGATCAGCCCGACTTTGAACACGTTGCACGAGGTCGTGCTGACGTATGTCTTCCCGACGCGCATTCGCCCGACGTACTCCGTTCCGAGCGGACCGTACTTCGAGAACGGCTGAGCCAAGATGTCGGCGGCGAGGTCCAGGATGCGCAGGCGAGCTCTTTCGTCTGTGCTGGGCCTCGTCGCGGTCTGCCTCATGCTGACGGCACCAGGCGCTCGCGCCACCGGCTGGCGTCTGGTCGACGGCAAACCCGACGCAACGCTCGCCGGCACCACGGAGATCGACTGGACCGGCGCGAAGGGTGTGCTGCTGCAGGCCCCAGGCGCGATCCCTGCTCCCCAGTCGGCTTTTCGCCTCTATGTCACCGGTGGCACCTACGCATTCGTACGGTTCATGTCCGCGACGTCTTGCGCGGGCTACACCCGATGTGACTGGAACGCGCTCACGCTCGAACCGACCAACGCCGCGCTCGTTCGTCACCAGGGCACGCCTGACGGTCAGGCGTTCATTTACATCGGCACGGACCCCGCCGAGTTCTGGCCTGGCCTCAACGAGTTCTACCTGTTCACCGACGGCCACGCGAAACTCGTCTTCACGACGTCGAAGCTCCGCGGTCGATTGCGCGTGAATGCCAAACGTCACATCACCGGTGAGGTCAAGCGGCTCAACCGAAGCTGCGGTCCGTCGCAAGGATGCTCGCCCGAGACCGCCGTCGGTGAGACGACGTCCGGTGGCGCCGTCCACGATTTCGGAGAGTCACTGGGCAACAGCGAGTACGTCGTCGTATCCGCCGAGTCCGGTGACGGGTCGACCGCGAGCCAAGACGTCTCCCGCGTGGATAACTCCGACGATCCCGTCGGGTGTATGTACCCGAGCCGAGCCGACCCGTTCGCTTCCCCGGATCCAGCCCTGCATCCCGACGGGTGCGATCTGACCCCGGTCTCAGTCGATACAGCGCGTCCGACCGCCGTCGATCCAGACGCGCCCGGTGCGTGGCTCAACGAGAACCAGACCTACTGGCTGTGCGCGGGTTTCTACGAATGCTTCGAACAGGAGTTCCAGCTGGACCAGACCGGCAAGAACTACGTGGGGTTCCGGGCTACGAGAATCAGCCCTGACCCGGGCACCAGCACGGGATGGGCGATCTGGTATTCGTACGGCATCCGATGACAGCCTGGATGCGCTGCACCCTTCCGCGTCGTTTCGCGCGGGTTGACACGAACGACGCTGCTCCACCGAGAAACGCCAGGTCAGCTTCTCGAGATGCCCTGGACCTGGGTCGCCGTCCCGGCGCTGCCAGCCGATCTGCTAGCCGGGAAGCGCGTTGCCGGGCACGGTGGCTGCGACCAGAATGGCCGCGTGACGGTGTCCTTCGAGGTGCGCACGCATCTGTCGACGCCACCGGAGCAGGTGTTCGACCTGTCGCTCGACGTTGAGGCCCATACCGCATCGATGGCGAAGTCTGGTGAACGCGTGGTCGGCGGTGTCACGCAGGGTCGGCTCGGGCTTGGCGACCAAGTGAGTGGAGGGCGAGGCACTTCGGGCTGCCGTGGACGATGACAAGCAAAATCAGCGAGTGGGAGCGACCCAACCGCTTCGTCGACGAGCAGGTAGCCGGCCCCTTCTCCGAGTTCAGACATGAGCACCTGTTCAAGCCAACCGACAACGGCGAGACGATCATGCTCGATCGAGTTGCCTTTCGTGCGCCGCTCGGAGTTGTCGGCCGCATTGCTGAGCGAGTACTCCTTGAGCGGTACCTACGGCGCCTGGTTGAAGCCCGGAACGCCTACGTCAGGGCCGAGTTGACGGCGGCCAGCGGGCATTCCGTGTCCGATTAGAAGGATGCTGGCAGACCGTGGATGGGCAGAACCGCCAGCGTTTCAACCACTTCACGACCGCGTGTTGCAGCAGTGCGCTCATGTCTGGTCCGAGTTGTCGGGGAGACCGGGACCGTACGTGGGCTTTCGGCGCCTCTCCAACGGGCTATCGGTGCTGTTTTCCATCCAGCCCACTTATCCCCCGAAGAGCGCGACGCCGTCGGCAGTCGAGTGCGTCGCGGCCACCGGACACGCGGGATCCGTCCGTGACCATCTTCCTTTCGCTAACCACCTGACGACAGTCGCGGAAGCCTGACGTTCGCGACGACTGGAGACGTCCGACGACGAACAGCGGCAGCAACTTGGCGTATGAGACAAAAGTGTGATGTCGTCCGACGTCCTCGCATCGCTCCGCCAATGGCGGTTGAGATCTCGCGTGGCCGCGTCGCTCGACCTGATCGTGGCCGTAGCCGGGTTCGGCATGATCACCGTGGCGGCAATCGACAGCCTCATCACGTGGCCGTCGAACACGATCTGGATCCGTCCCGCGGTTCTCCAACACGCGATGGCGTTCGTCCTGATACCCGGGTGGATCTGGTTCCTCCTCGGCTCTGCGATCTTGTACGGTCGCGGTCGCAATCGCCGGGAACTGCGACGGCTTGGCCGACGTCGGATTGCGGGTCTGGTGGCGCTCGCTGCGTTCTGCCTGGCTGTCATCATCGGCGGCTTCGTCATCGGTGGCGATAAAGGGTCGCTTCGGGTGCTGCCGGGTCCGCGCTACGAAGTTTCGACAGCAGGCCTTGATGACGCGCAATGGACGACGGTGACCTTTTCGCAGTATCGGTCGTGGGAGGCACGCTTCTTGCGCGAAGACGCGCTGTTCACACTCTTCGGGCTCTTCATGCTGATCGGCGGTGCCGTCGCCGGCGCCCAACGACGAGTTACGCGAACGGATGAGTCGTAGGGCTGAAAGAGCCCGGTCGTCAGAGGTCCGGCAGTGCGGTCAGAGGATCGGTCACATTCTTGCGGTGGCGGTCGTCCTAGGTGCGTGCAGTGCCCAAGACGCCTTCAGGAGTCGCGATGACGATCCCGCAGCCACCGCGGCAGTCCCGGCGGCGGATGCTCGCTCGCATTGCGATGTGGAGCTTCACCCATCGGCGCCAGGCGATCGCCGCCTGGTTGTTCGCGCTCGTCGCCGTCACCGGACTCGGGCGCGCGGTCGGCTCGCGTTTCCTCGACGACTTCTCCGGCGGCAACAGCCAATCGCGGCAGGCCCAGGAACTGCTCGCCCGGACCTTCCCGGCGGACGCGGGCGATCGGGCGCAGATCGTCGTTCATGCTCCCGGTCGTCTCGACAGTCCGGCGATCGCCGCCACCGTCGAGTCGCTGCTGACCCGGGTCAGGGCCATCCCGCACGTCACCGGAGTCAGCGATCCGCTGAGCGATGCCGGCGCGTCGCAGCTGTCCGCGGACCGTCGCACCGGTTACGCGGTCGTGCAGTTCGACCGGACGAGTGACCGGCTTCCGTCTTCGGCACCCGACAAGCTGCTGGCCCTGGTCAAGTCCGCCGACACCACCGGCCTCACCGTCGTCGCCGGCGGCGCACCGATCGCGAAGGTTCAGAAACCGAAGTTCGGCAAGAGCGAAGGCGTCGGCTTGCTGGCGGCGCTCGTGATCCTGCTGCTCGCCTTCGGATCCCTTGTCGCCGCGAGCCTGCCCATCGCCACTGCGCTGTTTGGCTTGGCGATCTCCTTCGGCGTGCTCGACCTCGTCAGCCACGGCCAGACCGTGCCAACGTTCGCACCGGAGCTGGCCGCGCTGCTGGGGATCGGCGTCGGCATCGACTATGCATTGTTCATCGTCACGCGCTACCGCGAACGATTGGCCAACGGTGACGTCCCGTTGGAGGCCGTCGCTACTGCGCTGTCGACGTCGGGCAAAGCAGTCCTGTTCGCCGGCGGGACCGTCGTCGTATCGCTGCTCGGATTGTTCGTCGTCGGCCTGCCCTACATCACGGGCGCAGCGATCGGCGCGATCGCCGCCGTCCTGCTCGTGATGTCTGCCGCGCTGACGCTGTTGCCCGCGCTACTGGGCGCGCTCGGTCCGCGAATCGACCGGCTGTCCGTACGCCGCAACCGCCACGCCGTGCGTACCGAAGGCACCTGGGCATGGCGATGGAGCCAGGCGATCCAACGTCGGCCCGCTCTGTCAGGCGTTGCCGCGCTCGCGGTTCTCGTCGCCCTCTCCCTACCGCTGTTCGCGATCCGCGTCGGTTACGGCGACGCGGGCAACGACCCGAAGAGCACGCAGACGCGGACGGCGTACGACCTCCTCGCGCACGACTTCGGTCCCGGAGCGGTCGGGCCGCTGGTGCTGGCTGCATCCCTTCCGCCCGACCCGCAAGCGCGCATCGCGCTCACCGACCTGACGACCCGCATCGAGCAGAACGCGGACGTCGCTGTCGTCTCTTCGCCGAAGCTCAACGCGGCGGGGGACACCGCTGTCGTCACCGTCGTGCCGCGATCCGCTCCGCAGGACGCGAGCACCGTTCGTCTCGTTCACGCGGTCCGCGACCTGGCTGCTTCGTCGACACTCAACGGGACCGGGGTGCGAGTGTTGGTCGGCGGCGAGACCGCGGCCTCGATCGACTCGTCGACTCACCTCTCCGATCGACTGGCACCGGTCATCATCTTCGTCGTCGTACTGTCGCTGTTGCTCCTGCTGGCAGCACTCCGCTCGCCCGTCATTGCCGCGAAAGCCGCGGTCATGAACCTGCTCTCGACCGGCGCGGCGTACGGCGTCATCGTCGCCGCGTTCCAGTGGGGATGGCTTGGCCGCGGCCTCACCAACGGCCACACCGGACCGATCGATCCGTGGATTCCGATCATGCTGTTCACGATCCTGTTCGGGCTGTCGATGGACTACGAGCTGTTCCTGATGTCCCGGGTCCGCGAACAGTGGCTCCGCCATCGCGACAGCCAGGCCGCCGTGACCGACGGGCTTGCAGTGACCGTGCGGGTGATCACGGCCGCTGCGGCGATCATGGTGTGCGTCTTCGGATCGTTCGCGCTCAGCGACGTACGGCCGCTGCGCATCTTCGGGCTCGGCATGGCGACGGCCGTGTTCGTCGACGCGACCGTCGTACGGCTGGTGCTCGTGCCCAGTGTCATGCAGCTGCTGGGTCGAGCTGCCTGGTGGACGCCGCGTTGGCTCGATCGCGTCCTGCCGGTGCCGGCCGGCGACGAAAGCGCGGCGGTCGATGCGCGCGCCGCGTCGTGACGGGCGAGACCTTCTAGACCGGGGGAGCTACAGCCAAGTCTGCGGCGAAACGTCGGGTTGCTCTCAGCTGCACGGTCGAGTAGTCGCGCAAGAACTCGAGCGACGCCGGCGCTCGGTTCGCTGCCTGTCGTTGCAGGTCGCGATCCCAGCGGGCGAGATCCGGTGTGACGATGACGCGCCGCCGATCCTGCGGGTCGGGCTCGCGCCGCACGTAACCAGCGCGTTCGAGGCGGTCGACCACGCCGGTCACCGCGCCGGTGGTGAGCCCGGTCATTTCCGCGAGCCAACCGGGGGTAGCGGGCCCGTTCAACTGCAGCAGGCACATGCAGACGAGGTCGGTCGGCGCCAGCGAGAGCGCCTCCGATGCCCGCAACCCGTGCAGGATCACCCGCGCTGCGAACGTCTTCAGGTCGGCGGCTATCGCGCCGATCGCACGCGTGACCGCAGGGTCGCTTGACATGGTTACCTCGCTCGGGTAATTATCTCATTCAACTAAGAAGTATTGCGGGCTAAGTAAACCGTGCCTAGCGTAGCGGTGAATCGGAGCGAGACATGTTCATAGCGGCCGCGGTTCTGTCCGGAGTCCTCGCCGTCGTCTTCGGCGCCGGCGCGGTCGGCAAGCTCACCCGGATGCGCAGCCAGGTCGAGACGGCGGCCAAGCTTCAGATCGATTGGCACCGATACCGGCTCATCGCGTTACCGGAAGCGGCCGCGGCCGTCGGTCTGCTGGTGGGCCTCGGGGTCGCTCCGTTCGGGGTCCTGGCGGCCCTCGGCCTGGTTCTGCTGATGGCGGGCGCGGTCGTCTTCCGGCTGCGCGTGCACGACGCGTTCGGGTTCGTCTTCGGAGACACGACGCTGCTGGTCTTGGCCGGAGTCACCGTGGCGCTGCGCCTCGGTTCGGCGTAACTAGCCGGTCACCCATCGAGCCGGCGCGGTGACGTCCGCCGCGGCACCGAACCGATCCACCGTGATCCCGCACGGCTGACCGTTAGGGCCCCGCTCGTCCGGCTCCAGCCAGCGGATGGGGTACGGCGGGTTCGACGTGAGGATGTCGTACACGTCCTCGCGCGAGGACAGCTCGTCGACGCGATGCCCGTCGACCGTTCGCACTCCGCGGTTGACCAGGCCAGGCTTCGCGACGAAGACGAGATCGGGGATGCCGGTCGGCAAGTGCGCGAGCCGGCCGGCCCAGCCGAACGCCGCGTTCGGATCGCTGACCAGCACCCAATTGTCGCCGAGGCGTCGGGCCGCCGAAGCCGTTCGCGTCGCCCGCCACAACGCCGCACCGCGCAACCACAGCCGGCCGTGTACTTCGACGAACCGCCACGTGATGCCGTGGCTCGTCACCGAACCGGCCGCGGCATCGGGCCGGACGACGATGTCGACGACGAAGCCCGCGTCGAGCATCCCGTTGACGTGGTACGACGAGGCAGCGCGGAGTGCATCTGTTGCTTGTCGCATCACCACGGACGGACTCGCGAGTTGCGAATTCGACGACGTGCAGCCCGAGACGAACAGGGCCGCGGCGACGAGTGCCGCGGCCGCTGTCCGGCCGGTCGTCAGTGCTCGCGCCGCCGGCTCAGCCGGGTCAGTGCCGCACCGATCATGAGCACGAGCACGCCGCCGGCGAGCAGCCACTCGAGCCCGCGCGCGCCGGTGAACGGCAGCCGGTTCGCGCCGATCGCCTTGACGGTGGCGGTCGGTACCGGCGTGACGGTCTTGGTCGGGGTCGGCGTGGGCGTCGGAGTCGGCGACGGACTCGCCGCTGCGAGCACGGCGATGGTGTCGACCTGTGAGTTGTTGTCCGGGTTGGTGTCGGACTCGTCGGCCTCGGTGAACGACGCCGGGTTCTGCACCGACGGGACGGCCGCGTTCGCGACGTTCACGGTGACGGTGAAGCTCAACGACGTCTTCGACGACGAGAAGTTGGGCTGGCCCGTGCACGTCACCGTCTGCCCGGCGGCCGAGCAGGTGAACCCCGCCGCCGACCCGGTGTCGCTCGCGTACGTGAGCCCGGTGGGCAGCACGTCGGTGATGGTGAACGTGTCGCTGCCGGTCGACACGTTCGGCGAGAGGAACTGCAGCCCGATCGTGAACGTCCCGGGCTGGCCGACCTGGAACGACCCGACGTGAGTGTTCGAGATCGACACATCGAACGACGGAAGGCCGGCCGATGCGGTCGTCGCGGCGACTCCCCACATCGCGGCGGTGGTCGTCAACGTGGCGACGAGCAAGCCGGAAACGCGGCGTAGTGACACGGTTAGCCCCCTTGGCCGTAGGCATCGACGCGCGGGCGATCGTATCGCCTCCGGCACGGGTTACGGGCCACTTTCGGTCGAACCGGCCGAGCTACGGCACATTCGTGATGTAGCCCCGGGGCACCGGCGACTGCGCACTAAGCCTGGCGCTGCGCTTTCACGGCTGTGCCGTAGGCGCAGATCTCGGTCCAGTTCGTGCCCATCTCGGAGGTGTCGAAGCGAAACGCGATCACCGCGTCGGCACCTCTTGCCTCGGCTTCCTCGACCATGCGCACCATGACCTCGTGACGGCTGGCGGCCAGGTTCTTGGTCATGCCTTTGAGCTCACCGCCGACGAGCGACTTGAAGCTGGCACCGAGTTGCGAGCCGATGTTGCGCGAACGCACCGTCAATCCGAACACTTCACCCAGAACCTCGGTGATCGTGTATCCGGGGATGTCATTCATCGTGCTGACGAGCATGCGGACCTCCGTTAGTCGGGTTCCATCGAATCACTACGACATGCGGCAGTCCGATGCGGCGTTGCTGTACTCCTCCTGGATCAAGTAGTCCTCGCCGGCGCCGGTCGTGATGTCGCCCTGGCCGTTCGTGGTCGAGATCGGACCCCAGATGTACGCGCACTTGTCCGCGACCTCGTCCCCCGCGCCGTCGTACCAGGCGTAGTCACCGAAGCCGACACCCGGATCGGTGATCGTCTCGAACAGTTCGTGCGACACGACGTCGACGGCCGTGTTGCTCACCGTGTCGGTCGCGCCTTGCGTCGTCTCGAGCAGGCAACCACTTCCCGGGAACGGGATCGACTCGTACGCCGTCTCGGCGCCGCTGACGTCGGACATCGTGCCGTGGTAGCCGCAGAAGTCCGTGTTCGAGCAGCCTGATGCGTCACACACCTTCTCGCCCGCGCCGGTCACGACGAAGAAGTTGTGGCCGAGACCGCCGGGCCAGCCCATCGCCGACTGCGCCTTGCGAACCTCGGCCTGGATCTGGCCGTCGGTGACCGTGCCGCCGGCCGAGTACCCCGACGAGTCGAAGTAGCTGCCGCCGTACCCGATGCTCACGCCACCGACGTACTGCGACATGACGCCGGCGATCGCCGGGTTGGCGCAGCAGCTCACGTCGTGCAGGAACTCGTCGATGTGCGCGGCGTACGGGTCGACGTCGTACGCCGGCGCCGGCAGCGATTGGCTCGGCAGTCCCCAGTAGATGACGTAGTTGGTGACGACGCCGGACTCGACATGCCCGCCGTGGTTGACCAGGTTGCCGCTGCCCAACGAGATCAACGGCTTGAGGGCGCCCGGCAACGGCATGTGCGGCTGCGGGGCGGGGCCGGACGCGCCGGCACTCGGCGCCACCGCGGTGACCGCAGCCAGCGCGGCCAGCGCGGTCAGCGCGGGCAGCGACATGAGGCCGAGGCAGGCGGCGGCGGCCCGGATTCGGGATCGGTTCTTCACATTCCCTGTACGGGCGAGCGAGCGGGGAGTTACACGTCAGTTGCCGCGCGGGTGAAGCCGGATCGCGTACTCCTCCAGCAGCGGGTGCAGCGACTTCGCCAGCCCCTCGCGGGCGCGTTCGATCGCCTGCGGGATCCGATCCGCGGGCAGGCCGCGGTCGACGTAGGTCTGGAGGACCGTCGTGACGCCGCGGGCCGGCAGCCGCTGTTTCGCCGCGTCGGCGAGGTAGCGCGCGATGAAGCCGACCGACGGCAAGTCGTCGCTCGTCGTGCCGGACATGCTGGGTCCCCCCCGGGGATAGGTGGTGCGCCGCGGACCGCATCGGGCGGCCGGGCGCAAAGCCTGCCGAACCCTGTCAGATAGGAAACCCTTCCGCAAGGGAGGTAGGGGCAACCGCTGTTGGCGAGATTCAAGCGGCGCGGTAGACGACCAGCGAGGCCGCGACGTACTGGCAGATGAAACCGACCACCGTGAGCGCGTGGAAGATCTCGTGGAAGCCGAACCAGCGCGGGCTCGGGTTCGGCCGCTTCAACCCGTACACCAGCCCGCCGATCGTGTAGCAGGCTCCGCCGACGGCGATGAGGACGAACGCCGCCGCGCCCGCGCCGTGCAGCAGCTGGGGTACGACGAACGCCGCGGCCCAGCCGAGCCCGATGTAGAGGGGCGTGTAGAGCCAGCGCGGCGCACCGACCCAGACCAGGCGGAACAGCACGCCCGCCGCCGCCACTGCCCAGACCGCCGCGAGCACGGCGATCCGCGTGTCGCCACGCAGCGCCAGCACCGCGAACGGGGTATAGGACCCGGCGATGAAAAGGAAGATGTTCGCGTGGTCGGCCCGTTTGAGGAACCGTTCGACCCGCGGTGACCAATGGCCGCGGTGATAGATCGCGCTGGTGGTGAACAGCAGCACCGCCATGGCGGTGTACGCCGCCGACGCCTCGGTGGCCGCCGCCGTCGGTGCCAGCACCGTGAGCACGATGCCGCACGCGAGCGCGATCGGCGAGGTCACGAGGTGCAGCCAGCCGCGCAGCCGCGGCCTCGCGAACGCCACCGCGGCCGCGGCGAGTTCCCGCGGATCGGTCGTCACACAGCCACGGTAAGGGGTTGGTTCAGAATTCATTCAGCCCGGCTGGCGAATCTGGTCCTCGACACACACGGAGGATCTCGATGAGCAACGACCTGTTCTGGCCGACCGCGGACGCCGACGAGCGCGATCCCGGCGACACCATGCCGCTGCCCGGCTCGTCCGGTTGGGGTCTCGACGAGCCGGGGCGGGCGGCGCATGCCGGCGAGCCGCGGCGGCCCTGGCGGACGACGGCGCTCGCGGCCGGTCTCGCGGCCCTCGTCTTCGGCGGCGTCGGTGTCGGCGTCGGCGCCGAGATAGCCGGCGGTGACGGCACGCCGGCGTCGACGGCAGGTCTCACCGTCGCCCCGGCCGCCGGCAACGTCGCGGCCGACCCGAGGTCGCTCGCCGGCGTCGCCGCGAAGGTGCTGCCGGCGGTCGTGAGCATCAACGTCCAGGTCGACGGCGGCGGCGACACCGGCTCGGGCGTCATCCTGCGCCAGGACGGCTACATCCTCACCAACAACCACGTCATCGCGGCCGCGGCCGGCGGCGGCGCGACCATCACCGTCACGTTCAACGACGGTACGACGGCTGCCGCGACGATCGTCGGCGCGGACGCCGAGGACGACCTCGCGGTCATCAAGGTGTCGAAGACCGGACTGCCGGTCGCCGTACTCGGATCCGCGTCGGCGGTGAAGGTCGGCGACCCCGTCCTCGCCATCGGCTCGCCGCTCGGCCTGCAAGGCACCGTCACGTCGGGCATCGTCTCGTCGGTCAACCGGCCGGTGCAGACCAGCGACCAGAGCCAGAACCCGTTCGGTGGTCAGCAGTCGTCGCCGACGACCGTCATCGACGCGATCCAGACCGACGCGGCGATCAACCCCGGCAACTCCGGCGGCCCGTTGGTCAACACCGAGGGTCAAGTGATCGGCATCAACAGCGCGATCGCCTCGACCGGTTCGTCGTTCGGCGGGCAGGCCGGCAACATCGGCGTCGGCTTCGCGATCCCGGTCGACCAGGCGAAGGTCGTCGCGCAGGAGCTCATCACGACGGGCAAGGCGACGCACCCGCTGCTCGGTGTGTCCCTCGCCGACGCGACCGACAGCAACGGCACGGCGCTCGCGCGGGTGCAGAGTGTGGTCCCCGGCGGGCCGGCCGATCGGGCCGGTATCCGGGCCGGTGACATCATCGTGGCGGTGGGCGACCAGAAGACCGCCGGCGCGCAGGCCGCGATCGCCGCGATCCGCAGTCACCAGCCCGGCCAGCAGGTGACGATCACCGTTTTGCGGGGCGGCGAGCGCAAGACGTTCACGGTCACTCTCGTCGACGCGTCGACCTCGCAAGGCTGATCGGCCACCGTTGTCCGAGGGCGCGCGGGTCCTGGTCGTCGACGACGATCCGCAACTGCGCGAGGCGCTGACCCGCGCGCTCGAGCTCGACGGGTACGCGGTCGACACCGCGAGCAACGGCGTCAAGGCGCTTGAAGCGATCGGTGGCAAGCGTCCGGACGTGATGGTGCTCGACGTGATGATGCCGTACGTCGGCGGCCTCGACGTCTGCCGGACGTTGCGCGAACGCAAGGATCGGTTGCCGATCCTCGTGTTGACCGCGCGCGACGAGGTGGGGGATCGGGTCGCCGGGCTCGACGCCGGTGCGGACGACTACTTGACCAAGCCGTTCGCGCTCGAAGAACTGCGCGCGCGCCTGCGGGCGTTGTTGCGCCGGACCGCGACCGAGCCGGACAGCGAAGACGCGCCGCTCACGTACGCCGATCTCGTGCTGGATCCGGCTGCGCGCACGGTCCACCGGGGCGAGCGGCCGGTCGACCTGACCCGGACCGAGTACGCACTGCTCGAACTGTTGCTGCGCAACGCCGGCCGGCCGCTGCCGCGGGACGTCATCATGGATCGCGTGTGGGGGTGGGAGTCCGAGCCGACGAGCAACTCGCTCGAGGTCTTCGTCGGTTACCTGCGCCGCAAGACCGAAGCCGGTGGCGAACCGCGGCTGATCCATACGGTGCGCGGGGTCGGTTACGTGTTGCGGAGCGATCCGTGACCTCGCCGTACGCCGCGACCCGCGATCGGCTGCGGCAGCTCGACGACCGTTGGCGCGACCTGCCGTTGCGTACCAGGTTGACCTCGGCCGCCGTGCTGGCCGCGACGATCACCGTCGTCGCGGTCGTGTCCGTGGCCTATGTCGCGGTCCGGCACGAACTGCGCGGCCAGGTCGACAAGGACCTGCGCCAGCAAGTCGTGGATTCGGGGCTGGTCTTCTTCTACGACGGCAGCGACCGGCTGCATTTGACGAGCGCGTCCCGCATCGACGAGCCGTCCGCATACATTCAGGTCTTCGACATCAGTGGCCAGGCCGCGACGACGAACGGCCCGACGCTCGTGCCGGTCAATGCTCATGACCTCGGCGTCCTCGCCGACGGGGGAAGTTGGTCGCGCGACGCGAGGATCAATTCGACGCACGTACGGCTGCTCACGACCCGCACCCGCAACCCGACCGTCGGTGTCATCGCGGCGCTGCCCCTGAGCGGGGTCGACCACCAACTGCACATCTTGCGGATCGCATTCTTCCTGCTCGTGCTCGCCGGCCTGGGGTTGACGATCCTTGTTGCGTGGGGAGCGGTCCGGCGGACGTTGCGGCCGGTGCAGTCGCTGACGGAGACCGCCGAGCAGATCGCGGAGACGCGCGACCTCACCTTGCGGATCGAGTCGGCCGGCAACGACGAACTCGGCCGGCTTGCCGCGTCGTTCAACACGATGCTCGACGCGCTCGAACGTTCGCTCGACCAGCAACGCCAGCTCGTGATGGACGCGAGTCACGAGCTCCGGACCCCGCTCGCAAGCCTGCGGACGAACGTCGAGGTGCTGCACGACGTCGACCGGCTGACGCCCGAACAACGCAAGGCGTTGCTGGCCGGCATCGTGTCGCAACTCGAAGAGCTCACCGGACTCGTCGCCGATGTCGTCGAGCTCGCCCGCGGCGACGCGCCGGCGAGCACCTTCGAAGAGATCGCGTGGGACGACGTGGTCGAGCGAGCCGTCGAGCGGGCCCGGCGGCACTGGCCGGGCGTCACGTTCCGTACCCGGATCGATCGGGTCGTCGTGCGGGGCATGGTCGGCCGGTTGGAGCGAGCGGTTGCGAACATGCTCGACAACGCGGGCAAGTTCAGCCCGGCCGGGTCGGACGTCGACGTCGAACTGACCTCGGCCGGCGTCTTCACCGTCGCCGACCGCGGCCCGGGCGTGCCCGACGACGCGCTGCCGCACGTCTTCGACCGCTTCTACCGGGCCGACGAAGCGCGCGCGCTGCCCGGCTCCGGTCTCGGGCTCGCCATCGTCCAGCAGGTCGTCGACGGGCTCGGCGGAACCATCGAGTTGCGCAACCGTCCCGACGGTGGCGCGCTGGCGACGATGACGTTGCCGGTCGTGACATCGCCCGAGCCGGCTCTCGCCGCACCGATGCCGGTCGAGGAAACGCTCTTCCAGTAGCCGGGTCGCCGTAAGGTCGAAGCGTGTCGTGGCTGTACTTCGATGCCGGCCGGGCCACGGGCACGGCCGCCGTGCTGCTCGCGATCGCGTTCGTGGTCCGGCCCTCGAAGCGCAGATGGGTTGCCCGGCTGGCCGCGCCGGCGTTCGAAACCGCATTGGTCTGCGCGCTGTTCGCGCTCTGGCAGGTCGCGAACCAACTGACCCACGGGCACGAGCAGGGCGGGCTCAGCCACGGGCGCGACATATGGGCGGCCGAGCGCTGGCTGCACCTGCCGTCCGAGACGAGCGCGCAACACCTGATCCTCGGCCACCACGCGGTGGTACGGGCGATCAACTACTACTACGACGGCGCGCACATGACCGGCATGGTCGTGTTCCTGGTCTGGTTGTGGTTGCGCCACCGTGACCGCTACCCGCAGTGGCGCAACGTCGTCGCGATCTTCACCGGCATGTCCTTGCTGGTCGAGATGATCCCGGTCGCGCCGCCGCGACTCATCGGCCACACCGGTCTCGTCGACACCGCGATGGTGTACGGGCAGAGCGTCTATGCGTTCGTCGGCAGCAATATCGCCGACCAGTACGCCGCGCTGCCGTCGATCCACGTCGGTTGGGCGGTTCTCCTCGCGGTCGCGGTGGTGCGCTGCGGTCGCGGGTGGGCGAAGTGGTTGGTCGCCGTCGGCCACGGCCTCGGCACGTTCCTCGTCGTCGTGCTCACCGCGAATCACTACTGGCTTGACGGCGTCTCCGCGATCGCCGTACTCGCCCTTGCGTGGGTAGCCGAGCGCGGGTTACGCCGACTCACGTCGCGATGGTCGATGCCCGCGTTGGCGCCGGCGCGGGCGCCCGTTCAGATTCAGATCCAACAGGGCGCGGACTCGTGATGCTGGTCGCGTTTCGGCGCGTTGTCGCAGACGTCCAGCCACATCCGGTCCATCCACTGGCTGTACGTGATGACCTGCCCGGTGAGGATCGGATAGAAGTACGCGAAGTTCCACGTCACGCTGCCGAGGTAGACGGCGACGGCGATCGCGGCGACGAGCCGGCGCAGGGGGATCTCGGCGAATCTTCCCAGCGTGCCGAGAACGTCGCCGACCGTATGGACCGCACGCGTCGCCAGTAACATGCCGATCGCCATCGTCAGCGCGAGCACCATGAACGGCACGTCGGGCAGCAGGTAGAACAAGAACATCGTCCGGTGGCAGTCGTCGGGCGGATGGCAGTTCGGCACCACTTTCGCCTCGTCGAAGATCCAGATGACGTAACCGAAAAGGAACGGCACCAGGATGGCCGCGGCGCGCCAGTCGAACCGGCCGAGCATCCGCCACGCGACCGCGAGCAGCGCCGGGATCGACATCCACCAGATCAACGGCGTGCCGATGCCGAGCACTTCCTGCGAGCACGTCTGTGTACCGCACGCATGTGAGTCGCCGTTGTAGAAGTACGCGACCGGCCGGGCGAGGAATAGCCAGCCCAACGGGTTGGATAGGTACGGGTGCGCGGCGGCGAGGTTGTTGTGGAAGTCCCACATCTCGCGGTGGTAGGTGAACCATCCGTGCAGCACGGCGAAGAAGTGCGCGATCCACGACTGCCCGTGGTGCACGTACCGGTCGTGATCCCACGCATGCGCGCCGTCGGAGAGGAACCAGCCGGTCCACGACGCCGTGTAGACGACCGCCGGTACGACGACGAACGGCACGAGCGCGAACAGCCCGTCGTACAGCAGCGCGTGCCCGGTCGGCGAGGGGTCGCCGGCGACCCGGCGCGCGCCGGCGTCCCACCACACCGCGAGCAGGATGAACGCCGGGATCCAGAAGACGCCGTCCCACTTGGTGGCCGCCGCCGCGCCGAGGCAGACGCCGCACGCGAGCCGCCACGGCCGCAGCCCGAGGAATCCCAACCGTTCGCCGTACTCGAGCCGCCAGGCGACCCGGCGGCGCCCGTCGTCGCGGTCGAGGACGAGGCAGCCGAACGCCGCGAGCACCCAGAACATCAGGAAGATGTCGAGCATCGACGTACGGCTCTGCACGAACTCCAACCCGTCGAGACTCAACAACAGCGCCGCGACACAACCGAGCACCGGCGAGCCGAACAGCCGCCGCGCGATCCGCGCGATCAGGAAGATGCTGAGACTGCCGATGATCGCGGCGCTGAAGCGCCAGCCGAGCTCGTGGTTGCCGAACATCCACTCGCCGAGGGCGATCAGCCACTTGCCCAGCGGCGGGTGCGCGACGAACTCGGCGTGCCCGGACTTGTCGATCTCGACGCCGTGGTGCAGCAGGCTCCACGCGTCGCCGGCGTAGTACGTCTCGTCGAAGACCTTGCCCGGCGGGCGGGTGATCCGGAACAGCCGCAGGTACAGCGCGACGCCGGTGATGAGCAGCGGGATGAACCAGGTCCACCAGAAATCGCTCGGCAACGGCGGCCGCAGCCGGGCCACCCGCGCCTTGACCTCCGCGGTAGTCGACGGGCCGGTGCCGGCGACAGCTACGGCGCTCGACACGGTGCCCATCGTAAGCGGTCGCCGATCGCCGTCCGCGTGGCTTGGAAGGCAGCCAGACGGCGATTGAAGTGGACCCGGGATGATTGCGCGCATGCCGCTCGTCCTCGCCGCGACTCCGATCGGCAATGTCGCGGACGCGTCGCCGCGGTTGCGCGAGGCGCTCGCGACCGCCGACGTCGTCGCCGCCGAGGACACCCGGCGCCTGCACCGGCTCACCGCGGCGTTGGGGATCACCGTCGCCGGCCGGGTGGTGTCGTTCTACGACGCGGTCGAGGTGGTGCGGACACCGCCGTTGCTGGCCGATCTCGTGGCCGGCCGGACCGTCGTCCTGGTCAGCGACGCCGGCACGCCGCTCGTCTCCGATCCGGGGCACCGGCTGGTCGAGGCGGCGATCGACGCGGGGGTGCCGGTCACCGTGATCCCGGGGCCGTCGTCGGTGCTCGCCGCGATCGCGGTCGCCGGGCTGCCCGCGGATCGCTGGTGTTTCGAGGGCTTCCCGCCGCGCCGGGCCGGCGAGCGACGGCGCCGGCTGGCCGAGCTCGCCTCCGAGCCGCGCACGCTCGTGTTCTTCGAGGCGCCGCACCGGGTCGCCGCGACCCTCGCCGACCTGGCCGCGATCTTCGGTGCCGATCGCCGTGCCGCGGTGTGCCGGGAACTGACGAAGACGCACGAAGAGGTACGCCGGGGGACCGTCGCGGACTTGGCCGAGTGGGCGGCCGGCAACGTCCGGGGCGAGATCGTGATCGTCGTCGGCGGCGCGGCCGGCGCGAGCGCGGCGGTCGAGGTCGACGACGCGACGCTCGCGGCCGCGGTCGGCGTACTCGTCGCCGACGGGGTCAGCCGCCGCGACGCGGTCGACCGGGTCGCGGCCTCCCACGGCGTTGCCCGGCGCCGGGTCTACGCCGCCGCGACGCGTCAACCGACCGACACACCTCACTAGGCTGCGAGCCATGCCCCGGCACATCCTCACCGCGGTCGCGTGGCCGTACGCGAACGGCCCGCGGCACATCGGCCACGTCGCGGGGTTCGGCGTGCCGTCCGACGTGTTCAGCCGCTACCAGCGGCTGGCCGGCAACCGGGTGCTGATGGTCAGCGGGACCGACGAGCATGGCACCCCGATCACGGTCCAGGCCGACAACGAAGGCGTGTCGCCGCGGGTGCTCGCGGATCGCTACAACCGCGTCATCGCCGAGGACCTGCAACGGCTCGGGCTCGCCTACGACCTGTTCACCAGAACGACGACGCGCAACCACTACGCGGTCACCCAGGACCTGTTCCGCCAGCTGCACGCGAACGGTTACGTCATCGAGAAGCCGACGCTGTCGGCCATCTCGCCGTCGACCGGACGCACGCTGCCGGACCGCTACATCGAGGGCACCTGCCCGATCTGCGGTTACGACGGCGCGCGCGGCGACCAGTGCGACAACTGCGGTAACCAACTCGATCCAGAGCAGCTGATCAATCCGCGCAGCCGGATCAACGGCGAGACGCCGGATTTCGTGCAATCGCAACACTTTTTCCTCGACCTGCCGGCGTTCGCGAACGCGCTCGGATCGTGGCTGCAGTCGCGCACCGACTGGCGGCCGAACGTGCTGAAGTTCTCGCTCAACCTGGTCGAGGATCTCAAGCCGCGCGCGATCAGCCGCGACCTCGACTGGGGCGTGCCGATCCCGTTGCCGGGTTGGGAGGACCGCGGCGACAAGCGGCTCTATGTGTGGTTCGACGCAGTCATCGGTTACCTGTCCGCGTCGATCGAGTGGGCCCGGCGCAGCGGCGACGCGGACGCGTGGCGGCAGTGGTGGACCGAGCCGGACGCCGAGTCGTACTACTTCATGGGCAAGGACAACGTCACGTTCCACAGCGTGATCTGGCCGTCGATCCTGCTGGGGCACGACGGCGAAGGCGCGCACGGCGACACGCCCGGCGACCTCGGCCGGCTGTCGCTGCCGACCGAGGTC
>JAICXQ010000112.1 GCA_025980325.1 Frankiales bacterium | reverse complement strand
GGCGGCATCGAGGCCGAGGCCGCGATGCTCGGCCAGCCGGTGTCGATGCTCATCCCGCGCGTCGTCGGCTTCAAGCTGCACGGCGAGCTGCCGGAGGGCGCGACCGCCACCGACCTCGTGCTCACCATCACCGAGCTGCTGCGCAAGCACGGCGTCGTCGGCAAGTTCGTCGAGTTCTACGGTCCCGGTGTCGCCGCGGTGCCGCTCGCCAACCGCGCGACGATCGGCAACATGTCACCCGAGTACGGGAGCACGTGCGCCATCTTCCCGATCGACCACGAGACGCTCACCTACCTGCGCCTCACCGGCCGCAGCGACGACCTGGTCGGCCTCGTCGAGGCGTACGCGAAAGAGCAGGGACTCTGGCACGACCCCGACCGCGAGCCGGCCTTCAGCGAGACGCTGGAACTCGACCTGTCGACCGTCGAGCCGTCCCTCGCCGGGCCGAAGCGGCCGCAGGATCGGGTGCCGCTGAAGGCCGCGAAGGGCGCCTTCCGCAATGCGCTGACGACGTACGTCGAAGGCGACGGGAACGGCAACGTCGACGAGTCGTCGCGCGAGTCGTTCCCGGCCAGCGATCCGCCCGCGACGCACCACGGCACCGACGCGGATCGCCCGCGCGTGCCCAGTGCCGCGCCGGCCGACGCCGGGCGTCCCAGCGATCCGGTCATGGTCACGTTGAACGACGGCACCGAGGTCGAGCTCGACCACGGCGCCGTCGTCATCGCCGCGATCACGTCGTGCACGAACACGTCGAATCCCTCGGTCATGGTCGGCGCGGCATTGCTCGCGAAGAATGCCGTCGAGCGCGGCCTGTCGGTCAAGCCGTGGGTGAAGACATCGCTCGCGCCCGGCTCCAAGGTCGTCATGGACTACTACGACAAGGCCGGCCTCACGCCGTACCTCGACAAGCTCGGCTTCGGTCTCGTCGGTTACGGCTGCACCACGTGCATCGGCAACAGCGGGCCTCTGATCCCCGAGGTCTCGCAGGCCGTCAACGACAACGACCTCGCCGTCGTCAGCGTGCTGTCCGGCAACCGCAACTTCGAAGGCCGGATCAACCCCGACGTGAAGATGAACTACCTCGCGTCGCCACCGCTGTGCGTCGCGTACGCGCTCGCCGGCACGATGGACATCGACCTGCAGCACGACCCGATCGGTCAGGACCACGACGGCAAGGACGTCTTCCTCGGCGACATCTGGCCCTCGCCCAACGAGGTCGCCGAGATCGTCGCGTCGTCGGTGCAGGCGAGCGGTTTCGCCTCGTCGTACGGCGACGTGTTCGCCGGCGACGACCGCTGGCGCGGGCTCGACGTGCCGACCGGCGACGCGTTCGAATGGAACGAGTCGTCGACGTACGTGCGCCGGCCACCGTACTTCGACGAGATGTCGCGCGAACCGGCGCCGCTGACCGACATCACCGGTGCGCGCGTGCTCGCGATGCTCGGCGACAGCGTGACCACCGACCACATCTCCCCCGCCGGCTCGATCAAGACCGAGTCGCCGGCCGGCCGCTACCTGACCGAGCACGACGTCGAGCGCAAGGACTTCAACTCCTACGGCTCGCGGCGCGGCAACCACGAGGTGATGATCCGCGGCACGTTCGCGAACATCCGGTTGCGCAACCAGCTCGCGCCCGGCACCGAAGGCGGCGTCACCCGACACCTGCCTGACGGCGAGCAGATGTCCATCTACGACGCCGCGACGCGTTACGCCGGCGAGGGCGTGCCGCTGGTCGTGCTCGCCGGCAAGGAGTACGGCTCGGGGTCGTCGCGCGACTGGGCCGCGAAGGGCACGATGTTGCTCGGTGTGCGCGCGGTCATCGCCGAGTCCTACGAACGCATCCACCGGTCCAACCTGATCGGCATGGGCGTGCTGCCGTTGCAGTACGCCGAGGGCGAGAGCCGCGAGTCGCTCGGCCTGACCGGCGAGGAGACGTTCGAGATCGCCGGGCTGGCCGGCGTCGAGGACATCCCGCGCGAGCTGACCGTGCGCGCCGACGGCAAGGAATTCACCGTGACCGTGCGGATCGACACGCCCGGCGAGGCGGAGTACTACCGCCACGGGGGCATCCTCCAGTACGTCCTGCGGACCCTGCTCTAGATGGATCTCGGTCTCGACGGTCGCGTCTACGTCGTCACCGGCGGCAGCAAGGGACTCGGTTTCGCGACCGCGCGATGCCTCGTCGACGACGGCGCCCGCGTCGTCGTCTCGTCGCGATCGCAGTCGTCCGTGGACGCGGCGGTCGCAGCGCTGGGCTCGGATTCCGCGATCGGTGTCGCGGCCGACAACGCCGATCCGGCGACGGCGGATCGCCTCGTCGCGACGGCGCGTACGACGTGGGGCCGGTTGGACGGCGCGCTGATCTCGGTCGGCGGTCCTCCGGGCACGGGCGCGCTGGGTGCATCGGACGAGCAGTGGCTCGCCGCGTTCGAGTCGGTGTTCCTCGGCGCCGTACGGATGGCGCGCGCGCTGGTGCCGCAACTGGAAGCGGGCTCGGCGATCGGGCTCGTGCTCTCGACCTCGGCGAAGTCGCCGATCGGCGGCCTCGGGATCAGCAACGGGCTGCGGCCGGGATTGGCGATGTGGGCCAAGCAGCTCGCCGACGAGCTCGGGCCGCAGGGTGTGCGCGTCTTCTCATTGCTGCCGGGTCGCGTTCTGACCGACCGCACCCTGTCGTTGACACCGGACCCGGCCGACCGCGAGCGCATCGCCGCGTCGATCCCGTTGCGGCGATACGGCGAGCCGGCCGAGTTCGGCCGCATCGCCGCGTTCCTGCTCTCGCCGGCCGCGTCGTACCTCACCGGACTCGCCGTGCCCGTCGACGGCGGCGCCCTGCGCGCCCTCTAGCCCGGCCGAGTCAGCGCTTAGTGACCGAACAGCGCCTTCGCGGCGCTGGACGACATCCGGCCTTCGGCCAAGTCGACCGCGGGCACCGACACGGTCGGATCCGATACGTCATCGACCGGCTCGGGCTCGCTTACAGCCTCCGGAGCCGAACGTTCCCAGGCCGTCTCGAGCAATGTCGTCTCGACCGATCCGAGCCGGGCCAGCACTTCGTCGAGCCGCTCGGACAACTCGTCCAGCCGCGAGTCGACCGCGTCGACGACCGCCTCGACCATGGAGGGCTCCGGCGCCGGCTCGGCCGCAATCGCGCGCAAGGCAGCGACGACGGCCAGGCGACGGTCTTCCAGCGACAGCGGGCGGGGCACGGCGGAACTCTCCGGAGTGGCGGGGAGTTCCATTGTCACACGGGCAGTCAGCGCGGCGCGGGGACGTCCTGGCTCTGGAACTGCGTCCGGTACAGCTCGGCGTACAAGCCGCCGGCGGCGAGCAGTTCCTCATGAGTGCCGCGCTCGACCACGCGGCCTTCGTCGACCACGAGGATCTGATCCGCTTCGCGGATCGTCGACAACCGGTGCGCGATGACGAGCGACGTACGCCCGGCCAGCGCGGTCTTCAACGCGCGCTGTACGGCGACTTCGGATTCGCTGTCGAGGTGTGCGGTCGCTTCGTCGAGCACGACGATCGACGGCGCCTTCAACAGCAGCCGCGCGATCGCGAGCCGTTGCTTCTCGCCGCCCGACATCCGGTACCCGCGATCGCCGACGACGGTGTCGAGACCGTCGGGCAACTCGCGCAGCAGCTCGCCGATCTGCGCCGCGTCGACCGCGGCCCACAGCTGCGCGTCGGTCGCGTCCGGGCGCGCATACGCGAGGTTCGCGCGAATCGTGTCGTGGAACATGTGCGCGTCCTGGGTGACCACGCCGACCGCGTCCCGCAACGACTTCAGCGTCACTTCGCGGACGTCGCGACCACCGACGAGCACCGCGCCCTGCTGTACGTCGTACATCCGCGTCACGAGTTGGGAGATCGTCGTCTTGCCGGCACCGGAAGGTCCGACGAGCGCGACGAGCTGGCCGGGCTCGATCCGCAACGACACGTCGTGCAGCACCTGCTTCTCCGGCACCTGGTCGAGCACCGCGACCGACTCCAGCGACGCGAGCGACACCTCGGCCGCGGTCGGGTAGCGGAAGCCGACGTGGTCGAACTCGACCGTCGCCGCCTCGCCCAGCGGCGCCGGCAGGTCGACCGCGCCCGGACGATCCGCGATCGCCGGCGCGAGATCGAGCACCTCGAAGACGCGGTCGAACGACACCAGCGCGGTCATCACGTCGACCTGGATGTTCGACAGCGCGGTGATCGGCCCGTACAGCCGGTTGAGGTACGCAGCGAGCGCGACGACCGTGCCGAGCATCTTCGGATCCGTCGCGGCCTGATAGCCGCCGAGTCCGTAGACCAGCGCGGTCCCGAACGTCGCGACGAGGGTCAGCGAGACGAACAGGATGCGGCCGTACATCGCCTGCTGCACGCCGATGTCGGCCACCCGGCGCGCCTTGCCGCGGAACAGCTGCTCCTCGTCATCGGGCCGGCCGAACAGCTTGACCAGCAACGCGCCCGAGACGTTGAACCGCTCGGTCATCTGCGTCGACATCTCCGCGTTGAGCGCGTACGACTCGCGCGTGATCCGTTGCAGCCGCGTGGCCATCAGCCGGGCCGGGATGATGAACAGCGGCACCATCGCCAGCGACAGCAACGTGATCTGCCACGACAGCAGCAACATGAACACGAGCACCATCGACACCGAGATGACATTGCTCACGACGTTCGACAACGTGCCGGTGAAGGCTTGCTGCGCGCCGAGCACGTCGCTGTTGATCCGGCTGATCAGAGCACCGGTCTGCGTCCGGGTGAAGAACGCGATCGGCATCCGCTGGATGTGGGTGAACACCGCCGAGCGCATGTCGTAGATCAGGCCTTCACCGATCCGGGCGGAGAACCACCGGTTCGCGAGGTTGACGACGGCGCCGACGATCGCGAGGCCCGCGATGATCAACGCCAACCCGATCACGAGCCCGCGATGGTGCTTGACGATGCCGTCTTCGATGATCGCCTTTTAGATCAACGGGTTCACGTTGCCGACGCCGGCGTCGACGACGATGAGCGCGAGGAACCAGACCAGGTAGTTCTTGTACGGCGCGGCAAACCGGGCGATTCGCCTGATCGTGCCCGGTGGCAACCGTCGTTCGGTCACCGACGGATCGCGGCTCAGCGACCGCATCACGTGCCAGCCCGCAGGCCCTCCCATGGACAAACGTCCTCACCTCTTCCCCCAGTCCAACACACGACCGGGGGAAGTGCTTCCGCAATCGGTGAGCCGGCAAGTGTCGGCCGCCGGACGCGTCCACGCGCGCCCG
>JAICXQ010000040.1 GCA_025980325.1 Frankiales bacterium | reverse complement strand
ATGTCCGGGACCGGGATGGACCGTCGGCCCGACAGGTACGCGCCGGTCAACGACTCCTCCGACGCCAGCAGGTCCTCGACCGGACCACTGACGACGACGTGACCGCCGTGCTCACCAGCTCCGGGACCGATGTCGACGACCCAGTCGGCGGTGTGAATCGTCTCCTCGTCGTGCTCGACGACGATCAAGGTGTTGCCGAGGTTGCGCAGCCGCACCAGCGTCTCGATCAGCCGCCGGTTGTCGCGCTGGTGCAGACCGATCGACGGCTCGTCCAGGACGTAGAGCACGCCGACGAGACCGGAACCGATCTGCGTCGCCAACCGGATCCGCTGCGCCTCGCCGCCGGCCAGCGTCGCCGCGGCGCGATCGAGCGACAAGTAGTCGAGGCCGACGTCGACGAGAAACCGCAACCGCTCGTTGATCTCCTTGAGCACCCGGACGGCGATCTGCTGCTCGCGCGCGGTGAGTGTCAGCCGCCCCAGCCATGCCGCGCATTCGCCGATCGGCAACATCGCGACCTCGGCGATCGACCGCCCGGACACCGTGACCGCCAACGACTCCGGCTTGAGCCGGGTGCCGGCGCAGGCCGGGCACGGCACCTCGCGCATGTAGCCCTCGAACCGGTCCCGCGACGTGTCGCTCTCGGCCTCGCCGTGCCGCCGTTCGACGTAGGTGATCGCGCCTTCGAAGTCGGTCCAGTACGAGCGCTCGCGGCCGTAGCGGTTGCGGTAGCGGACGTGCACCTGAGTCGGATGGCCGTTGAGGATCGCCTTCTGCCCCTTGGCCGGCAACCGTTCCCACGGCGTGTGCACGTTGAAGCCGAGCTCGTCGCCGAGCGCTTCGAGCAGCCGGCCGAAGTAGTCGCGGCCGTGCGCGCCGGACCAGGGCCCGACCGCGCCCTGCGCGAGCGTCTTCGTGGGGTCCGGCACGATCAGCTCGGGGTCGGCCTCGAGCCGGATGCCGAGACCGGTGCAGGTCGGGCAGGCGCCGTACGGCGAGTTGAACGAGAACGCGCGCGGTTCGAGCTCTTCCATCGTCAGCGGATGGTCGTTGGGGCAGGCGAGGCGTTCGGAGTAGCGCCGTTCGCGATGCGGATCGCCCTCCGGCAGGTCGACGAAATCGAGGACGACGACGCCGCCGGCGAGCCCGAGCGCGGTCTCGACCGAATCGGTGAGCCGGCGCTTGCTCGACTCCTTGACCGACAGCCGGTCGACGATGACCTCGATGTCGTGCTTCTCGTACTTCTTGAGAGTCGGCGGTTCGGCGAGCGTCACGACGGTGCCGTCGACGCGGGCGCGGGCGAAGCCCTTCGTCTGCAGCTCGCGGAACAGCTCGCCGTACTCCCCCTTGCGGCCGCGGACCACCGGGGCGAGGACCTGGAACCTGGTGCCGTCGCCGAGTTCCATCACCCGGTCGACGATCTGCTGCGGAGTCTGCCGGCTGATCGGCTCGCCGCAGACCGGGCAGTGCGGGGTGCCGATCCGCGCGTAGAGCAGGCGCAGGTAGTCCCACACCTCGGTGATCGTGCCGACCGTGGATCGCGGGTTGCGGGAGGTCGACTTCTGGTCGATCGAGACCGCCGGCGACAGGCCCTCGATGAAGTCGACGTCGGGTTTGTCCATCTGGCCGAGGAACTGCCGGGCGTACGCACTCAGCGATTCGACGTAGCGGCGCTGGCCCTCGGCGAAGATCGTGTCGAACGCGAGGCTGGACTTGCCGCTGCCGGACAGGCCGGTGAAGACGATCAGGGCATCGCGGGGAAGGTCGAGGTTGACGTCGCGCAGGTTGTGCTCGCGCGCGCCGCGGACGATCAGACGGTCAGCCACAGGTCACGTTTCGGTCAGGGGGAAGGTCACAAGAGCCGTCCTGGTCAGGCTACAAGCGGGGTCCGACAGTTCTTCAGGCGTTGCGTAGGGTCAGCGGCGTGCCTGACACCTATACCGGCGAGGTTGCCGCGGGCGGCCCGGCGGCCACCCGCGACACCGGCCCGATGACGATCACCAAGATCTCCGTGGGCCCTATGGACAACAACGCGTACTTCCTCCGGTGTTCCAGCACCGGCGAGGTGCTCCTGGTCGACGCCGCGAACGAGCCGGACCGGCTGCTCGGCGTCCTCGGCGACGACCGGCTGTCGCGGATCGTCACGACGCACCAGCACTTCGACCACTGGCAGGGGCTGCCCGAGGTCGTGGCCGCGACCGGCGCGCCGGTGTTCGCGCACCCGGCCGATGCGGGCGAGCTGCCGGTGACGGTGAGCGGGCCGCTGGCGGACGGCGACACCGTACGGGTCGGCGACTGCGAACTGTCGGTGATCCATCTCGTCGGCCATACGCCGGGCTCGATCGCGTTGCTCTACCAAGGGCCGGATCGGCCGCACCTGTTCACCGGCGACTCGCTGTTCCCGGGCGGCGTCGGCAACACGTTCGGGTCGAAGGAGAACTTCACGACCCTCATCGACGACGTCGAGCACAAGATCTTCGACCGGCTGCCGGACGAGACGTGGGTCTACCCCGGCCACGGCAAGGACACGACCCTCGGTGCCGAGCGGCCGCACGTGGCCGAGTGGCGAGCCCGCGGCTGGTAAGCGGACACACTGAGGGCATGCCCGCCGAGCTCGCCGCCGAGCGCGGCGGAAACCTGCCCGACGACGTCGACCGGTTGCTGCGAAGCCTGCCCGAGTGGTTCGGGATCGAGGAATCGATCCGCGAGTACGTCGAGGACGCGCGCCATCTGCCGACGTACGCCGTCCGCGATCCGAGCGGCGGCGGTGTCGTCGGGATCCTGCTGGTGAAGCGGCACTTTCCGACGGCTGCCGAGGTGCATCTCATGGCGGTCGACCGTTCCTGGCACCGGCGCGGAGCCGGCCACGCGCTGCTGCGCAAAGCGGAGGCCGACCTGCGCGCGGACGGCGTGCGGTTCCTGCAAGTGAAGACACTCAGCCCGGCGCGCGAGGACGAGTACTACGCGCGCACGCGCGAGTTCTACGTCGCCGAAGGCTTCACGCCGCTCGAAGAGTTCCCGACGCTGTGGGACGAGCGGAACCCGTGCCTGATGTTCGTGAAGAGCCTGTAGCGCGCCGGCCCGCGGCCCGCTTGAGCTCAGCTCGCGGCGTGACAGCTCGCCGGGTCCAGGGGTGACGGCACGGGCTCCGGTGCGATCGCGCTCGGCGACGGGACGTGGCCGTAACAGCCGCCGTGTTCGTCGTACCGCCAGATCTGCAGCGTGTGCTGCCATTCGGGTCCGGACAGCGCCGGAACACCGGGAGTTGCTCCGCTACCTCGCGGCGGCCCGCCGGCTCGTCCGCTCGCCCAGCGCGGCCACCGCGGCCGCGAGCACCGTCGCGCGCTGATGGCGCAACTGGTGGACCGGCATCTGCGGCACCGCGTGGACGACACCCATCGCGCACGCCGTACGAACCGATCGCGACGGTGTCGGGTCCGGACCGGCCAGCTCTTGCTGGATCGCGGCGACCAGGCTGCGGACCCGCTGCCCGATGTCCGGGTGGTACTGCGTGGCCGGCTCGCGCCCGAGCAGGCCGACCACCTCGATGTGCTCGATGAACAGGTCGAGGTACGCGGCGAGGACCGACTCCGGATCGGAGTGCTCGCCCGACCGCAGGTCCGTGACCATGCGGCTCAGCCCGTCGAGGAACGGCCGGGTCAGTTCGAGCAGCAGCAGTTCCTTGGCCGGGAAGTGGTAGTAGAGCGCGGCCTTCGTCAGGTGCAGCCGGTCGGCGATCTCCCGCAACGACGTCGCGTCGTAGCCGTGCTTGGTGAACAGCTCCAGCGCCGTGTCGAGGATCTGCTCGCGCGTCCCGATCCGGGTGGGCTGTGTCTCGTCCTGCTCGTTGCCGTCCGTAGGC
The DNA here is from genome assembly GCA_025980325.1 of Frankiales bacterium. Taxonomy (GTDB): domain Bacteria; phylum Actinomycetota; class Actinomycetes; order JAFAQI01; family JAFAQI01; genus BP-197. Next base: position 18,554 of record JAICXQ010000040.1, on the reverse strand, counting down.
GCAAGAGTAACGCTAGAGTCCTTACTTGCCGGTCGGCAAGCAAGGAGGCGGGATGCGGTGGCGGATCCGGGCTGCGCTGCTCGGCCAGCTGGCGGCCGGCGACGAGGTTCGGGCGGCTGCCCGGGACGAGATCGGCCGCGATTACTGGGTCCTGACCGACCGCGAGCTCATCCAGGTCAAGGGCCGCGCCATCGCCGCGCGGATGCTGCTCACCGACGCCGCGGGAACGGTCACCGCACAGCAGTCCGCCGGCGTCACCATCCGGGTGCATTCCCGCCGTAACCGCGACAAGCAGCTGCTCACGTCGTTCCGCAAGCCGAACGCGGTCACCCGCCGGCTCGCCGATCTCTTCGAAGGATCGGCGAGCACCGAGTAGCCACCGCTACGACGGCAGGGCGGTCCGCCAGATGCCGCGGCCGTACGTCGCGGCGTACAGGTAGCCGTCCGGACCGATCGAGAGGTCGGTGATGACCGCCATCGGGATGTCGTGACCGGCCGTACCGAGTCTCGTCCAGACGCCGTCCTGGCCTGCCGGGCTGACGAACACCGCGAGGTCGGTCGCGACGACGCGGGTGCCGCTCGGCGTGATGACCATCGAGCTCGCCGGGATGTCCGGCAGGTTGCCGTCGACGTCGGTCCACGTCGCGCCGCCGTCGTGGGTCACGAACACGTGGCCGTGACCGGAACCCGGGCCTTCGGCCCACGGCTGGCTGAAGCCGTTGAAGACCGCGTACACCGTCGCGCCGGTCGGGTCGCTCGGGTCGATCGTCATCGCGCTCACGGTGCGGTTCGGCAGGCCGAGCGCGGTCAGGTCGCCGAGGTCGTGCCAGGTGCCGCCGTAGTTCGTCGCGATGCCGGCGGTGAAGGCGCGGGCGCTACAGATCCCGCACCACCCGGTCCAGATGACGTGGTTCTCGCTGGCCAGCGAGGTCGCGGCGTGACCGGCACCGAGGTCGTACAGCTTCGTCCAGTCGTCGCCGCTGGTGCTGGCCCACGTCTTCGTGTTCTCCCAGATGTCCTCGCCGCCGGCGACCCAGTAGTTCGGGTCGGCGATGTCGGCGCTGAACGGTGCGATGAACTGCGCGCCCGGGTCGTTCGGTGCGATGTTCACGACCGCGTCACTCACGCTGCCGAACGGGCTGAAGCCGCAGTTCGTCGTCATTTGCAGCGTCAGGAAGACGTACTCGCCGACGGACCGGCAGCCGTCGCTCGGGTCGGTCAGGGTGTCGCCGCCGTCGCCGCCCTCCGGCGAGACCATCGTCGACAGTTCCGGCTTGAGCAACGAGACGCCGTTGTCCTGCAGGCCGCCCCAGACCGCGACGCCGCCGGGAACGGTGCCCACGCCGACGCTGTAGTACTGCAGCGCGTGCAACCCGGGCTCGTTGCTGTGATCGGTCCACGTCGTCGTGCCCTTGGCGATGCTGCGCGAGTAGAGGCCGCCGTCGTTGCCGACCCACAGCGTGTTGCCGACGATCGTCGCCGAGTGCTGGTCGGAGTGCACGACGTTGCCGTCGCAGGTCTGGGTGGTGAGCGTCCAGCAACTCAGGCCGAAGTTCCAGTAACGGCCGACGGTGTTCCAGGTGTTGCCGCCGTCCCATGTCTCGTAGACCTCTTCGAGGCCGAGGTAGACGTGATTCGGGTTGCTCGGGTCGACCACGAGGAAGCGGTTGTAGTCGGCCTGCACGCCCGGTTGGTACGCCTTGCCGATCTCGGTCTGCTTCATCGCCGAGTTGGAGTTCGCCAGCTTGGAGCTCGTGGCGATCTGCGAGTACGGGCCGGCGATGCTGCCGTTGTTGGAGACGAACACACCGGCGAGGATGGAATTGACGGTGCCCTGCTTCGACGCGAGTGCCGGCGACTCCATGACGACGTAGAGCTTCTTGCCGTCGGCGGAGAACGCCATGTCGGCCGGGCCGATCTCCTTCGGGTTGATCGCGCCGCCAGGGTTCGCCCGGACCCAGTGCACGCCGTAGTCGGTCGAGTAGTAGAAGCCGTTGTACGTCGTCTGCGCCCAGTACGCGATGTCGGCGACCATGACCCGGCCGTTGGTGCCCGGCTGCACGGCGATCGCGGTGGTGAGGTTGGCCGAGTACTTGGTGACGCCGAGGTCGCTGTCGTCGACCGGCGCGAAGACGCGCGTCCATGCGGTGCTGAAGCTGCCGGTCGCGGAGTGCTTCCAGATGCCGCGCGACGTCGCCGCCCAGACGTTCCCGCTGTCGAACACGAGCTTGCGGATCATCGTGCTCTCGAGCTCGGACTGGCCGACGCGGCTCGCCATCGTGAACACCTGTGTGCGCGGGTACTGCAGCCGGAAGACGCCGACGCCGACGCTGTAACCGCCGAAGTTGAACTCACCGGTCGCGAGCCAGAGCGATCCGTCGGACGCGAGCGTCAGGTAACCGGTCGACAACGACGGGATCTGGTCGCTGATCGGCGTCCACGTGGTGCTGTTCGGCGCGCGCCGGAACACGCCGCCGTTCGCGCCACCGGCGTAGACGTAGCCGGCCGCGTCGGCGGCGATGCCGGTGATCCGGCCGGTCACGTAACCGGCGCCGCCGGTCGAGTTCGAGGCCGGCTGGGCGTCGTAGTCGGTGTCGTCGGCGTTGTACGGCTTCGTCGTCACCTCGGACCACGTCGCGGGCGTCCGGCTCGTCCCGTTGAGTGCGCCCACGGCCGCGCTGTACGCGCCCGGCGCGACGAGGCCGCGCTTCGCCGCCATCTGATCGATGCCGTTGTTGGCGCTCTCGCCCCCGGCCACCCCGACCTGCGGGAGCAAGCCCGCGCGCGGCGTACCCACCGCTGCGTTCTGAGTGACGAGCCCCGCCACGGCGAGCGCGGCAGCGGCGACGACGACGAACATCCTGACGCGGTGGGCGGCGGCTGGCATGCGTCCTCTTTCGCGAAGCGTCGATAAGTGATCCGCACCGTAATACGCCGGACGGCCCCGGTCAGCGGCTTGGTAAGGAAACTCTGTCCGCGCGTGCCACCGAGCGGCCGGGAGATCTGCACCGACTGGTAGACAAGTGGCGAAACTTCGCGTCCGCGGCGCCACGATCGGATCGGGTGGATGAGCCAAACCTGCCAGCACTGCGGCGCGACGTCCGAGGACGACGCCCGGGTCATGTGTCCCTCGTGCGGCCGGCGGATGCGCCCGCGCGACGCCGCGCCAAGCGACGCCGTGCGAAGCGAGGCCGTGCCCGAGCCATCGCCCCCACCCACGCAACCGCCGGCCGCGCCACCGCCGTACGGCATCCCTCCGTACGGCGTGCCGCCGATGCCGCCACCGCCGTGGGCGGGCGGGCCGATGCCGTACGGGGTGAGCCCGTACGGCAGCCCGAACGTGCGACCCGCGGTGTTCTTCGACCGGACCGTCACGCAGCGTTCGGCCCGCCTCACCGTCGCCTTCCGGCTCGTGCTCGCGCTGCCGCACTTCGTGTTGCTGGCCTTCTACACGGTGGGCGCGGCGGTCGCGGTCATCGCGGCGTGGTTCGCCGCGCTGTTCATCGCCCGCGTTCCCGTCGGGCTCTACGACTTCCTCGGCCGCTACTTCGCGTACTACGCGCGGGTGACCGGCTACACCGCGATGCTCACGGATCGCTGGCCCACCTTGAGCAACGACGACCCGTACCCGATCGTCCTGCGGCTACCGGGGCCGGGCCGGCTCAACCGGGCCGCGGTCTTCTTCCGGTACATCCTCGCGATCCCCGCGTCGATCGTGTTGAGCGTCGTCGGCGTGGGCGCAGAGATCCTCGCCGTCGTCACGTGGTTCGTCGTGCTGATCGCCGGCCGGATGCCGGCCCCGCTGTTCGACGCGTACGCCTCGACGATCCGCTACTACATGCGCGCGCAGGTGTACGTCAACCTGCTGACCTCGACGTACCCCGCCGGTCTGTTCGGCGACCCGGACGACGGGATGGACGCGGTGGGCGCGGCTGCGGCGAGTGAAGGCCCGCGCACGCCCGTGGTCGAAAGCGGCGCACGCCGGCTGATCGTGGTGTTCATCGTCGTCGGCGCCCTCGGCAACATCGCGCCGACGGTGGCCGGGGTCGTCTCCGGGTCGAGTCGGATCAACGCCGCGATCGCGTCGAGCGAACTCTCCGACGCGTACCACGCGCTCGACTTCGGATCGTTCACGGCGTGCAACACGCCGGCCACGTCTTTCACCTGCTACGTCGAGACCGCGCGTCAAGACGCGCAGGTGGTCGCCTCGTTCCAGGACAGCATCGGCCGGATCACCTTCCCGGCCGATGTCCACGACGAGGTCGTCAAGCTGAACGCCGCCGTGCAGGAGTTCCGCAACGACTTCGTCGCTCTCGCCGGCGCGAAGGATCGCAACGAGCTCAGGACGATCCTGGCCACCCTCGATCTCCAGGGCGACAGCCACGCGTTCGACAGCGCGGTCAGCGAACTCGGGCAACGACTCGATTCGGAAAGCTGAACGCGCGGCTCACCAGTGCACGCCGGGTAGCAATCGCATCAAGGCCTGCGCACCGCGGTTGAGCGACATCTGGTCGTCACCGCCGGCCGCTTTCGAATCGGGGAAGACGCGGTACGCGACATGCAGTACGGCGTCGACCATCTTGGGCGCGACCGCGTACGACACCTCGCCCAGCGTGCCGAGCCGGGTCGACACGCGCTTGGGCCGTTCGGTCAGCGCCCGCACGACCATCGCCGCCGCGTCGTCCGGTGTCAGGGTCGGGAACGCGTCGTAGATCCTGGTCGGGCTGATCATCGGCGTGCGCACGAGCGGCATGTGGATCGTCGTGAACGTCACGCCGTCGCCGTACGTCTCCGATGCGACCACCCGGCTGAACGCGTCGAGCGCCGCCTTCGACGCGACGTATGCGGAGAACCGCGGCGGCGCGGTCTGCACCCCGATCGACGAAATGTTCACGACGTGACCGAAGCGTCGCTCGGCCATGTGCGGCAACAATGCGAGGATCATCCGGACGGCCGCGAAGTAGTTGAGCGTCATCGTGCGTTCGAAGTCGTGCATCCGGTCGTACGACAAGTGCACCGACCGGCGGATCGAACGGCCCGCGTTGTTGACGAGATAGTCGATGCCGTCCGGATGGTCGACCAGCATCTGCTTCACCGTCGCCGCGACCGCTTCGGTGTCGGTGAGGTCGCACGGGTAGACGTACGCCGTTCCGCCCTCGGCCTCGATGTCACGCCGCACCTCGTCGAGCTTGTCGGCGCTGCGGGCGACGAGCAGCGGCACGCCGCCGCGCTTCGCGATCGCGACCGCGGTCGCCTTGCCGATGCCCGACGACGCACCGGTGATGACGACCGTACGGCCGTCGAGCGCGCCACCCGGACGCGGCCGGCGGGCCCGCGCGGGATCGAGATGGTCCGACCAGTAGTCCCACAGCACGTCGGCGTAATCGTCCAGCGGCGGCAGCACCGCGTCGGATCCGGCCAGCAGGCGTTGCGTCTCGGTCGCGTCGAAGACCGGCGCGAAGGTCATGTGCGGCACGACCTCCGGCGGCACCGCCAGCCGGTCGAGCACGACGGTCGAGGCGAGCGTCGCACCCGGCACCCGCAGCGCCGCGCGGACGACGTTCGTGATCGGCGCGACGACTCGCCGGTCGATCGGCACCGAGACGGTGGGCGCACCGGCCGCGCGCAGGAACGCGTTGACGACGTCGAGCAACGGCATCGGCTCCGGCGACACCAGATGGAACGCGCGCCCGTCGAGGCCTTTCTTGTGCATCAACACGTCGATCGCGGCCGCGACGAAGTCCACCGGAACGACGTTCGTGTCGCCGAGATCCGGACCGAGCAGCGGCAGCCACGACGGCAGCGCCGACATCCGGGCGAGGGCCGGGAAGACGTAGTACGGGCCGTCGATCTTGTCCATGACACCGGTGCGCGAGTGACCGACGACGATCGCCGGCCGGTAGACCCGCCACGGCACCTCGGTCTGCTCCCGGACGAGCCGCTCCGACTCGAACTTCGTCGAGTGGTACGGCGACGGCAGGTGCTGGCCCTCGTCGAACATGTCCTCGGTGAACCTGCCGCGGTATTCCCCCGCCACCGCGACCGACGACACGTGGTGGAACCCGCCCGCCTCGACGTCGGCGGCGAGCGCGAGCGCCGCGCGTGTGCCGCCGATGTTCGCCCGCTCGTTGTCCGCCTCGGTCGCGGTCATGTCGTAAACCGCGGCGAGGTGCACGACGTGGTCGACCCGCCCGCGCAACCGGTCCCGGTCCTCGGCCGTCACCCCGAGCAGCGGCTCGCCGAGGTCGCCGATCAGCGGCTCGACGTACGGCGGGAGCTTGGAGACGGACTGCGCGCGCACCAGCGCGTACACCTCGGCGCCGTCGCGCGAGCGCAGCCGTTCGAGCAGGTGCCGTCCGATGAAGCCGGTGCCGCCGGTCACGAGGTACGTCGTCATGCCGGAATTGTCGCCGTGCTCGGCCCGGCACACAATTCGTGCGCTAGCCCAGCCCGTGCTGCGGATCGTCGTCGTGGTCGTGCGGCTCGTCCTCGATGTCGGCGAGGAACGCGGCAACCCGCTGCACCGCGTCCCCGTCGTCCGGTGCGAGGTCGGTGAAGTCGCGCAGATGGTCGGCCACCTGCGCGAACTTCACGTCCTGGTCACCGCGCTTGTCACGCAGCCGCTCGATCTCGTCCGCCACACCGGCGACGTACCCCGTTACGCGACCGTCGTAGCCACCTGGCTGCGCCGGCCGAGAGCGAAGCCGGCAACGACGGCGATGACCAGCGCGGCGAACCCGCCGAGGCCGATGCCGACGTTGCGACCGGTGTGATCCGAGGACGTCGACGGCGTCGCCGACGCGGCCAGTTTCGGGTTGAACTGGGTGAGCACGTACGACGTGCCCGCCCCGCCCGGAGCCTGCGCGGCGAGCGCGGCCGCGGCATCGACGATCGCGATCTGCTTCTTCTGGTTCTGCGAACCCTGCAGCAGCTGCGTGTTCAACGGCCCGACCGAACCGCTCTGCACCGCGAGGATGCCGCCGTTCACCTTCGTCGCGCCGTCGAGCAGCTGGTCGACGCCGCCGGCGATCTGACCGGATCCGCTGACCGCGGCCGGCAGGCCGGTGGCGACCTGGTGCTGCCCGGTCGAGAGCTGGCCGAGCCCGCTGGTCAGCGTCGCGCTACCCGTCGCCGCGGTTGTCGCACCGGCGGTGAGCGCATCGATCCCGGCGACGGCCGCGGGCAGCCCCTTCGACGGGCTGAGCAGCAACAGCAGCCCGCCGTCCATCAGGTCGGCGCCGTCGGAGACGCCTTGCATGATCTGGTACAGCCCGCCCTTGTCGTAGTTGACGTCGGTCGGCGGCAGCGACGGGGTCAGTGTCCCCGCCGCGTGGTCCAGCCCGAACAGGATCTGGAACAGCGCGCCACCGGTCGGGGTCGCGACGCTCGGGTCGTCGGTCACCGAATGCACGCCGGCGGCTGCGGCGAACAACGACGTCGCGCTGGACGTACTCGTCATCGCGGTGAGCAAGGCGATCGCGGTCGCGTCGGTCTCACCGGCGATGAGCGGCACGTGCCCGCCGATCGCGGTGTAACAAGGGTCGGGCGAGCCGGCCCGGCCGTTGCCCGGGGTCGGGCCGGTCCCGGCGAGGATGTCGTTGAGCACGACGACCGCGCAGTCCAGGCCGGACGCGACCGGCGCGAGTCCCGTCTTGACCGCGGTGATGCCGTCGATGAGGCCACCGGGATCGGTCCCGCCGAACGTCCCGGCCGGGTGCTTGAGCCCGAGCAGGATCGACAGGCTGCCGGCAAATCCGGTCGCCGGGTCGGCCGGGATGACCGCCGGCGCCGCGGATGTTCCGCCGACACCGTGCATGCCGACGGCCAGTTGCGCCGCTCCCGCTTCGAGCAGCTTCAACCCGGCGACGGCGGAGGCCAGACCTGTCTTCGGATCGTCGAGCGCGGCGAGCCCGGCCCGGATCTTCCCGAGGCCGCTGGTCAGCGCCTGCGATCCGACGTACGCCGATTTCGTACCGGCGTCGAGCTTGTTCGCGCCGGTCTGCGCGGTCTTCAGTCCGTCGTTGAGCTGGTGCGCGCCGGTGGACAGCGCCTTGAGGCCGGCGATCATCGCCGCGGTACCGGTGGCGAGCTGGGTGAGCCCGCCGTTGCCGCCGTTCGCGAAGCTCTGCCAGAAGTCGTCCTGCTGCGAGCTCGCGGTCGCGGCCTGCTGGCCCTGGGACAGGCCCGACGTCGTCGACGGGTTGACCGCCGTCGCGACGAGCTCGCTGGTCGGCACGCCGCTGCCTGTCACGGTGAACGACTCGTCCTGCGTCGGCGAGCCGATCGGGCTGAACAGCACGAGGTTCCACAGCACGCGGTTGGTGCCGTCCGGATCGGTCGTGACGACGGCGGTCGGCGCGGACACGTTCGTGAACGACTTCGGCAACGTCACGCCGAGTTGCGCGACGAGTGGCAGCTGCACCGTCGTCGACGTCGTGTGCTTGACGCCTTGCGTGTCGGTGTATGCCACGTCCTGCGTCTTCGAGAACGTATTCTCGACGTGGTAGGTGTACGTGCTCGTGTTGCCCTGCACCGTCCGGCTGATCGACATCGTCAGCGGCAGGGTGCCGGAGTACGGCGACGACGTGCCGTTGCCGGCGAGCGACGTGACGGACTTGACCGATCCGTCGCCGCCGATCGTGGCGCGCAGTGTGGTGGAGGGGCCCCCGTCGGCCGCCCACGCGATGCTCGGGAGCACCAGCGCAGCCGCGGCCGGAAGGGCCAGGACCGTGAGTCGGGACGCTCGCTTCATGCTGACTTCCTTGTCTTCTTGACGGAGCGCTCCTTCGACAGGACTGCGGCGAGCGCGATGGCAAAGATGAGGCTGAGACCGGTGAACATCTCGTTGATCCAGTTGGCGACGCCGGCGTACTGCAAGCCGGTGATGTTCACGGCGAGGAACAGCAACGCGACGATCGTGCCGGGCACGTTGAGCCGGCCGACCTTGAACGACGCCGCACCGAGGAACGCGCCGGCCAGCGCGGTCAGCGCAAGCGTCGGCGGGATCTGCGGGTTGCCGGCGCCGGCCCGCGCGAGCATGAGCACACCGGCGATGCCGGCGAAGATCCCGTTGATGACAAAGGCCATCGCGATCGAACGCTCGACCCGGATGCCGACGAGACGCGCGGCCGCACGGTTCGATCCGATCGCGTGCAGGTTGCGGCCGTACGGGGTGTGTTCGAGCAGGTAATAGATGACGACGGCGACGATCGCGAGCACCCACACGATGTCCGGCACACCGAAGAAATTGTTGCGGCCGAAGTGCGTGATGCCGGCCGGGATCCCGGTCACGATCGACTGATCCTTCGTGTACCAGTCGATGAAGCCGAGGATCGCCGACGCCGTACCGAGAGTGATGATGAACGGGTCGACCCGCAGGATGGTGACGAGCAAGCCGTTGATGCCGCCGACGAATCCGCCGATCGCGATGCCGGCGACGATGCCCGCCCACATGCCCCAGCCGTGCTTCGCGTACAGCGTCGCCGTCATGATCTGGCTCAGCCCGGCGATGTTGCCGACCGACAGGTCGAAGTTGCCGGCGACCATCGTCACGAGGATGCCGAGGGTCAGCACGCCGATGACCGCCTGCCCGGCCACCATCACCCGCAGGCTGTCACCGGTGAGGAACACCGACGACGTCTTGTTCCACGTGCTGTAGAGCACGAACGACGCGACGAGCAGGAAGACCAGCGAGTACTGGCGGAGGATCCGCGTGCCGAGCAAGCCGGCCGACGCGGCGACCGATCGCGACGCGGCATCGCCGGGCGCGACGACGACGGGTACGTCGGGCTGCGCGACGACGGGATCGTCGATGGCGCGCTGCGCGGGCAGCTCGCCCGTGGCCGTCTCCGGTCGAGGTTTGGAACGGGTGGTCACGACGATCCCTCCCCGACGGCGACCTGCGGGATGTTCATCAGCTCGGTGAGCTTGTGGGCGTCGATGGGCCGCTCGACGACCGTGGTGATCCGTCCCCCGCGAAGTACGGCGACGCGATCCGACGCGTGCGCGAGCTCCTCCGGCTCGCTCACGACGAGGATCACGCTGGTTCCCTGCTCGGTCGCGCGGCGGATGAGCTGGTAGATCTCGGCGCGTGCACCGACGTCGACGCCTTGGGTCGGCTCGTCGAGCAGCAGCACCTTGGGCCGGCGGCGCAGCCAGCGCGCCATGACGACCTTCTGCTGGTTGCCGCCGGAGAGCGTCTCGACCGGGTTGGTGTCGGACACGACGCGAATGAGGAAGTCGCCGATCGAGCGCTGCGCGTCGTTGCGTTCGAGCCGGTGCCGGTACAGGAACTTGCGGAAGTACGACGACTCCTGCCCGGCGGTCAGGTTGTGCCGGATGCTCTCGCCGGACAGCAGCGCCTCGGCCTGCCGGTCCTCGGGCACGTAGGCGACGCCGGCCTTCATGGCCGCCTGTGGCGAGCCGGGCGCGTATTCCGCGCCGTCGAGCGTCACCGAGCCGCCCTCGACGGGGTAGGCGCCGAACAGCATCCGCAGCAGTTCCGACCGGCCGCTGCCGAGCAGGCCGGCGATACCGAGCACCTCGCCCTTGCGCAACGTCAGGTCGACGCCGCGCAGCGGCCCGCCGCGCAGGCCGCGGATGGTCAGCGCCGCGTCGTCGGTCGAGTCCAGCGGCGCGGCCGGGAACACCCGGTCGAGCGGCCGGCCGACGATCATCTCGATCAGGTCGGCCTCGGTCAGCCCCTCGGCCTCGACCGTGTCGACCTTGCGCCCGTCGCGCAGCACCGTCACCCTGTCGGCGACCGAGAGCACCTCGTCCAGCCGGTGGCTGACATAGAGGATCGTCTGACCGGCGGCGGCGTACCCGCGCAGCGCTTCGAGCAGGTGCTCGACCTCGGCCGCGGGCAGCGCGGCCGTCGGCTCGTCGAGGATCAGTACGCCCGAGTCCGCGTCGTCGCGGTCCTGCAGCGCACGCACGATCGCCACCCGGCAGCGGTCCGCGGCCCGCAGCGCCGCCAGCGGCGTCTTCGGGCTGGCGTGGATCTCGTAGCGCTCGAGCAGTTCGGCCGTACGGGCGTTGAGCGCTCGCCAGTCGACCCGCCCGCCGAGGCCGCGCGGGAACTCCGCACCCAGGGCGAGGTTCTCCGCGATCGACAGCTCCGGGAACACGGCCGGCTGCTGGTGCACGAACCGCAGCCCGGCCGCCTGCGCCTTGGCCGGCGTCCAGTCGTGAAGACCGACCGGCTCGCCCTCCCCGACGACCAGCTCGCCACCGGGATCGGCCGTGACGACGCCGGCGAGGATCTTGATGGTCGTCGACTTGCCCGAGCCGTTGCCGCCGAGCAGCGCGTGGATCTCGCCGGCCCGGATCCGGAGGAACAACGAGTCCAGCGCCAGGTGACCGGCGTAGGTCTTGGACAAGCCGCGCATCGCGAGAGCGGTGCGCGGCCCGGCCATCACAGTGGGCATCAGCCCACGCCCCAGGCCTTCTTGTAGACGGCCTTGAAGTCGATCGGCGAGACCCACGGCCCGCTGGCCGGCAGGTTGTGGTTCAGGTCGACGAGTTGCCAGCCGAGGCCCGAGAACGCCGGCTTCTGGCCGAGGAACAGGCTGTTCAAGGTGTCGATCGCCGACCAGCCGGTCCAGTCCGAGGGCGAGATCATGACCGCGTTCACACCCTGGTGAGTGCGCATCAGGTCGAGCTCGGGCTGGAACCCCTCGCCGCCCATCACGTACAGCTTGTCCGCGCGGCCGGACTGCTGGACGGCCGGCGCGATCGACAGCAGCGTCGCCGCGGTGTACGGGCTCTTCACGACGTTCGCCTCGGGGTGTTGCAGCAGCGCAGAGGCTGCGCGCTGTTGCAGCGTCGGGCCGAGGTCGAGACCCGTGAACGAGACGTTGGCGACAACCTTGCAACCCGCGCACTGCTTGATTGCGTCGAGGAAGCCGGTGCCGGTGTAGTGCAGCACGGTCGTCGTCGGGTCGTTGAAGAAGACGACCTTCGCCTTGCCGCCGGTCGCCGCGATCGCGGCCTGGCCCTGCGCGAACCCGTACTTCTCCGCGAACGCACCGAGGTTCTTGTTGGCGTCGGCGCCGTAATTCGTGTAGCCGCTGAACAGCGACGCGCCGCCCTTGCCGGCGTACGGATCGTTGCAGTCGTAGGCATAGATCGGGACGACCTTGATGCCTTTGGCCTTAGCTTGTTCAAGCCCGGACTTGACGAATGAACAGTCGATCGCGTCGAGCACGATCCCGTCCGCGCCGGAGGCGATGGCCTGGCTGACGAGCTGCGGGTAGTTCGCCGGGTTGAGCTGCGCGTCGTAGACCGTGACGCTCCAGCCGATCGCCTGCGCCGCCTCCTTGGCCGCGTTGACCGGGATCGACGAGCTGATCGAGGACTGCCCGGACGAGATGATGACGATCTTCTTGCCCTTGGCCGCCGGCCGCGACGTCGCATCCGGCGAGGTCAAGGTGCCCTTGTAGACCGCGTCCAGGGCCGCCTGGTCGGCGCCGCCGGCCGCGCTGGTCGTCGGTGCCTGGTTGCCCGTGGCGGGGGTGGTGTTCGCGGTCTTCGTGGTGGTGCTGCATGCGCTTGCGAAGCCGACCGAGATCAGCGCGAGCGCAATGCCCGCCCGCCTTCCGGACCGGACGAAACCGTGCGCCATCGTCTCTGTTCTCCCGTGAGTGGTGGCCGGCGCTCGACGGCGGCCGGATGCACTCGACGGTAAGTTCGGGGATCGCCGTCACCGATGTTTACGGTGAGTAACTACCCGAACGGAATTCTGTTCTAGCCCCAACTGGCTACAGGAACCCGGCAAAACACCTCCGGACCGATCTTGCGTTCGGCTGTCACCCGCCGCGAGGCGCCGCGGGCGGCGTGATGTCCGGTATCGACGTCGTCGTCCGGTCTCCGCACCACTGTGCGTAATCAGACCTGCACGATACGAAGTATGTGCAATCCCCAAGAAGGAACCTGGGAGGTCGCTGGGAAATGGTGCGCGGACGCGTCGGCCAAACCGTGCCCGCCGGGGTCGACGACGCGTACGGAAACGGAGCACGCATGCTCAGCCTCTCGCGTCGTGCCGTAGTGGCGACCGGCCTGGTCGCCGCGATCGCAGCCGCGGTTCCCGCCACCCTTGCCGCAACCACCAGCAGCGCGCAGCCCGCCGACAAGGCCGTCGCCGCCGGCTCGACCATGCAGGACCTGGCTCCGTCGGCCACGGGCACCCAGATCATGCAGGCGACGTTCAAGACGTCGAAGCCCGAAGACCTGCTCATGAGCGTCTCGCTCGAATGCTCGATCATGACCGATGTCTTCGTCCCGGGCGCCGACCCGATGACCGGCACGTCGACCGGCGAGGCGGCCGGTGCGATCAAGGTCTGGCTCACCATCGACAGCGACACCACGATCGTCCCGATCACCGACACCAGCGCGCCGCCGCAGGACCCGAGCCAGCAGCGGACCGGCGGCGAGGCCGACAAGGTCACGTTCTGTGACCGCGACCACCGGGTGACGGTCACCGACACCGAGACGACCAAGGACGGCACCGACGCGCTCGACGAGTATCAGTTCACCAAGAGTGCGAACGACTTCAACTGGGTGCGCCTGAACGCGGGCAGCGGCACGCACACCGTGAAGGTGTGGGCGGAGTTCATCCCGGCCGACCCGAACGACACGCAGAACGTCCCGGGCAGCACCGCCAACACCAACGGCAGCACGGCCCAGGGCTTCGTCGGCAACCGGACGCTCATCATCGAGCCGACCAAGCTGGCCAACAACGCGGTGATCTCGGACACGGCGACCGGCTGACGCTTCGCCGGCCCGTTGACCTCCGGCCCGTAGCGCGACGGCCGGACCCGAAGGCGCCCGCGACCGAACCTTGGTCGCGGGCGCCTCGCCGTCTGCCGGACAAGTCGCTGCGGAGTTGTCCGATCCACGCCCGGCTATGACCTGCGCCGAGTCGGACAACTCGCCGGCGCGCCGGCGAGGGCCGCCGCCAGCGGGAAGCTCAGCCCCGCAGGCCTGCGGCCGTCATGGCGCGGAACTCCTTCTTGAGCTCGTTGACCTCGTCGCGCAGCCGCGCGGCCAGCTCGAACTGCAGCTCCGCGGCCGCCGCGTGCATCTGGTCCTGCAACTGCTGGATGAGCAGCGAGAGCTCGGTCTTCGGCATGCCGGCCAGCTCGGCCGCATGCTGGCCGGCCGTCTTCGATCGCGAGGCCATCCCGGGCACCGGCGTCTTGCCGCGTGACTGCGCCCGGCCGCTGCCGCCGATCAGCTCGTCTTCCTCGCCGCGCACGATGTCGTCGAGGATGTCGGCGATCTTCTTGCGCAGCGGCTGCGGATCGATGCCGTTCGCTTCGTTTTACGCGACCTGCTTCGCCCGCCGCCGGTTGGTCTCGTCGATCGCCTTCTCCATCGACGGGGTGATCGCGTCGGCGTACATGTGAACCTCGCCGGACACGTGCCGCGCGGCCCGCCCGATCGTCTGGATCAGCGACGTGCCCGAGCGAAGGAAGCCTTCCTTGTCGGCATCGAGGATCGACACCAGCGACACCTCGGGCAGGTCGAGCCCTTCGCGCAGCAGGTTGATGCCGACGAGGACGTCGTAGGAGCCCATCCGCAGCTCGCGCAGCAACTCGACCCGGCGCAGCGTGTCGACCTCGCTGTGCAGGTACCGAACCCGGACGCCGTTCTCGAGCAGGTAGTCGGTGAGGTCCTCGGCCATCTTCTTGGTCAGCGTCGTCACGAGCACCCGCTCGTCGCGCTCGGCCCGCTCGCGGATCTCGTGCATCAGGTCGTCGATCTGACCCTTGGTCGGCTTCACCACGACCCCCGGGTCGACGAGGCCGGTCGGCCGGATGACCTGCTCGACGACGTCGCCGCCGACGCGCGACATCTCGTACGGCCCCGGCGTCGCGGACAGGTACACCGTCTGCCCGATCCGGTCGAGGAACTCCTCCCACTTCAGCGGCCGGTTGTCGCACGCGGACGGCAACCGGAAGCCGTGCTCGACCAGCGTCCGCTTGCGGGACATGTCGCCTTCGTACATGCCGCCGATCTGCGGCACGGTCACGTGCGACTCGTCGATCACCAGCAGGAAGTCGTCCGGGAAGTAGTCGAGCAGCGTGTGCGGCGGGGTGCCCGGGCCGCGGCCGTCGATGTGGCGGGAATAGTTCTCGATGCCGGAGCAGAAGCCGACCTGGCGCATCATCTCGATGTCGTACGTCGTGCGCATCCGCAGCCGTTGCGCTTCGAGCAGCTTGCCCTGCCGCTCGAGCTCGGCCAGCCGCTCGGCGAGCTCGATCTCGATGCCGGCGATCGCGCGCTCCATCCGCTCCGGACCGGCCACGTAGTGGGTCGCGGGGAAGACGAAGACGGTCTCGTCGTTGCTGATCACCTCGCCGGTGAGCGGATGCAGGGTCGAGATCGCCTCGATCTCGTCGCCGAACATCTCGATCCGCACGGCGAGCTCCTGGTAGACCGGGAACACCTCGATCGTGTCGCCGCGGACCCGGAACGTGCCGCGGGTGAACGCCAGGTCGTTGCGGGCGTACTGCACGTCGACGAACTTGCGCAGCAGCAGGTCGCGGTCGATCTCCTGGCCCACCTCGAGCCGGACGCAGCGGTCGACGTACTCCTGCGGGGTGCCGAGACCGTAGATGCACGACACGGACGCGACCACGATCACGTCGCGGCGGGTCAGCAGCGACATGGTGGCGGAGTGCCGCAGCCGCTCGACCTCCTCGTTGATCGAGGAGTCCTTCTCGATGTAGGTGTCGGTCTGCGGGACGTACGCCTCGGGCTGGTAATAGTCGTAATAGGAGACGAAGTACTCCACCGCGTTGTCCGGGAACAGCTCGCGGAACTCGTTGGCGAGCTGCGCGGCCAGCGTCTTGTTGGGCGCCATGACCAGCGTCGGGCGCTGCAGCCGCTCGACCAGCCAGGCGGTCGTCGCCGACTTGCCGGTGCCGGTCGCACCGAGCAGCACCGTGTCCCTGGAGCCGCCCGCAACCCGCCGGGCCAGCTCGTCGATCGCGGTCGGCTGGTCGCCGGAGGGCTGGAAGTCGGACTGCACCCGGAACGTGCCGGCGCGCGGTCGGATCGTCGTCGTACTCATCTCGTCCTAGAACGTACGCCGACCCTCCGACAATCCCCGTTCTAGTGCGCGGGGAACAGCCGGCTGGCCGACCGCAACGCCCGCCACGTCGCCGCCGGCGCGCTCTGCCACGACCACAGGCTGACCGCCCTCGCGCCGAGTCTGTGCGCGGTGGCGAAGAACGCGGGCACCTGCTTGGCGAGATTGTTGTGCGGCAGCGACGGTACGTCGAGCCGCCCGTCGTAGCCCTGGCCGACCGGCATCACCGGGCGGTGGTAGCGGCGCAGGAACTGCACGGACGCGGCGGTGACGGCCGACGGCGAGTTGTTGTACCAGTAGGCCATCGGCAGCAGCGCGTCGCTGTGCCCGGCGACGACGGGGTACGGGAACCGCCCGACCCGGGCCGCCGACGGCCACGGCACGGTCGCGAGGATCGGCACCGATTTCGGCAGCAACTTGCGCAAGGTGATCAGGTACAGCCGGACCGCCCCGGTCGTACTGCTCGTTCCCTCGGCAGGAGTCTCGATGTCAGGGGCAACTGCGGACACTCGGAGGCCGTCGCGGGTCCCGAACTTGGCGGCGTGCGCCAGCCGCTTGGCGTCGGCGATCGGATGGGTGAGCTCCGGGAAGTCCCACGCGATCACGGCGACGTGCGCCTTGTGGGCCGCGGGAAGGATGGCCCGCAACACGCCGGCGCCGGTGAAGCCGTCGTGGGTCGAGCCGGTCCGGACGAACAGATGAGTCAACCCGACCGTCTTCGCCCGCTTGATCACCGCGTTCGTCCGTCCACCGTTCGTGTGGTCCCACTGGTATATCCACATCCCGGTGCCGGTCGGCAGCCAGCGGTGCGGCGTGCTGTGAACATGAGCGGATGCGTGACGAGCAGCAGGACGACGAGCGGGCTCGGCCCGGTGCCGAGCCGGTGCGGCGGCCGCGGGCGCGGGATCCCGCCCGGCGATGTCGGCGCGCAGGTGCGCCGGGGTGCTGATCGCGGTGCGGGTCAGGTCGGCGAGGCGGAGCTGACCGGAGCCGCCCGACAGGCGCTCGCCTGCGGTCGTCGCGGCCAGCGCGAGCATGCCGACGGCTCCGACGGCGAGCAGGGCGACCGCCCGCGTCGCCGCCGGCGGCACGACCGAGCCGGGGTCGCTGCGGTGGGCGGGGGTGTCGAGGCTGCGGCGGAAAAGCTGGGTACGTCGCGGCACGTCATGACGCTAGGCGGCAAAACGCCGGTTTCCTGCCTCATACGCCGGAACGAGCCGAAGAGGCTACGGACGCATCGTCCGTCCGGCCCTCTCGGCGAGGTCAGCCCAGACTTGCCGCACCTGCGGGTCGAGCGCGGACAGGTCGCCGTCGTTGTGGATGACGTAGTCGGCGACGGCCAGCTTGTCCGCGAGCGGCGCCTGGGCGGCGATCCTAGCGTCCGCGTCGGCCGGGGACATGCCGCGCTGCTCGACCAGCCGCCGCCGCTGGGTGGCCGGTTGCGCGGCCACCACGACGATCGCGTTGTAGTGCCCGGTCGTGGCCAGGCCTGACTCGACGAGCAGGGGTACGTCGTTGACGACGACCGCGTGCGGGTCCGCGGCGGCGGCCCGCGCCACGAGCTCGGCGGTGCGCGCCCGCACCAACGGGTGGACGATCGCGTTCAGCCGGGCGAGTGCCTCGGCGTCGCCGAACACGCGCGCCGCGAGCCGGTCGCGGTCGAGGTGCCCGTCGGCGGCGAGCACCTCGGCACCGAAGGCCGCGACGACCCGGTCGAGACCCGGCGTACCCGGCTCGACGACCTCGCGGGCGATCACGTCCGCGTCGACGACCACGGCGCCCAGGTCGGCCAGCCGGCGCGAGACCTCGCTCTTGCCGGAGCCGATACCTCCGGTCAGCCCGACGAGCAGCACCGGTTCACCCGGACCAATCGCCGTTTGCCTGCCCTAGAGGGCGGCGAGACGGCGATCGGTCACGCGTCCTCGCCGGCGTCGCCGGCGTCGCCGGGCTCGGCCGTCGCGTCCGGCTCGGCGACGGTCGCCTCGTGCGCGGAGTCGGTCACGGTGGCCTCGGCAGCGGGCGCGGCCGGCTCTTCCTCGGCCCCCGCGTCCGCTTCAGCCGGCTCGGCGGCCTCGTCCTCGCCGCCGGTCAGCTTGCGGCGCAACTCGGCCAGCGCCTCGTCGCTCGCGAGCGTGCCCGCGGCAGCGGCCGGGTCCTCGGTCGGTGCCGGCTCGGACGTGTACGACGTCGTCTCCTCGGACGCCGCTGCCGCCTCGGCGGCCTGAGCCTCGGCGATCTGCTTCTGGTGGGCCTCCCAGCGGGCCTGGGCGGCGGCGTACTGCGCCTCCCACTCGGCCTGCTGGTCCTCGAAGCCCGGCTTCCACTCGCCGGTGTCGGCGTCGAAGCCCTCCGGGTAGATGTAGTTGCCGGCGTCGTCGTACTGCGCCGGCATGCCGTACTGCGCCGGGTCGAAGTGGTCGGCCACCGCCTCGCCGATGGTGCCCTCGTTGGCCTGCTT
>JAICXQ010000004.1 GCA_025980325.1 Frankiales bacterium | reverse complement strand
ATGGGCAACTACCACCCGCACGGTGACCAGCCGATCTACGACACGTTGGTGCGGCTCGCCCAGCCGTGGGCGATGCGGCTGCCGTTGGTCGACGGCCAGGGCAACTTCGGCTCGCCCGGCAACGACCCGCCGGCGGCGCCGCGTTACACCGAGTGCCGGATGGCGCCGCTCGCGATGGAGCTGCTGCGCGACATCGGCGAGGAGACCGTCGACTTCGCGCCCAACTACGACCAGCGCGGTCAAGAGCCGATCGTGTTGCCGAGCCGGTTCCCCAACCTGCTCGTCAACGGGTCGGCCGGCATCGCGGTCGGCATGGCGACGAACGTCCCGCCGCACAACCTCGGCGAGGTGTCGTCGGCGGTGCAGTGGTACCTCGAGCATCCGACCGCGACCGACGACGAACTGCTCGAAGCCTGTGTCGAGCGGATCAAGGGTCCGGACTTCCCGACCGGCGCGCTGATCGTCGGCCGCGACGGGATCGACCAGGCGTTGCGCACCGGCCGCGGCTCGATCCGGATGCGCGCCGTCGTCGAGGCCGAGGAAGACGCCCGCGGCCGCCAGCAACTGGTCGTCACCGAACTGCCGTACCAGGTCAACCGCGACGCGCTAGCGGAGAAGATCGCCGACCTCGTCCGCGACGGCAAGATCGGCGGCATCGCCGACGTCCGCGACGAGTCGAGTGCGCGCACCGGGCAGCGGCTCGTCATCGTGCTCAAGCGCGACGCGGTCGCGAAGGTCGTGCTCAACAACCTGTACAAGCACACGCAACTGCAGGACACCTTCGGCGCGAACATGATGGCGCTGGTCGACGGCGTGCCGCGCACGCTCAACGTCGGCCAGATGGTCCGGTACTACGTCGCGCACCAGGTCGACGTGATCGTCCGCCGTACGCAGTACCGGCTGCGCGAAGCCGAGGCCCGCGCGCACATCCTGCGTGGCCTGCTCAAGGCGATCGACCGCATCGACGAGGTCATCGCGCTGATCCGCGCGAGCGAGTCCGCGGCCGCGGCCCAGACCGGCCTGATCGCGCTGCTCGACATCGACGAGATTCAGGCCCGCGCGATCCTCGACATGCAGTTGCGCAAGCTCGCCGCCTTGGAGCGCCAAGAACTGCAGAACGAGTACGACAAGTGGATGGAGAAGATCGCCGAGTGCAACGCGATCCTCGCCAGCGAGGCGCGGCAGCGCGAGATCATCGGCGAGGAGCTCGGCGAGATCACCCGCAAGTACGGCGACGAGCGGCGTACCCGGCTGACGGCGTACGAGGGCGACATGTCCATGGAGGACCTGATCGCCGAGGAAGACGTCGTCGTCACGATCACCCACGGCGGGTACGCGAAGCGGACGAAGACCGACCTCTACCGGTCGCAGCGCCGGGGCGGCAAGGGCGTCGCCGGCGCGACGTTGAAGCAGGACGACATCGTCGACCACTTCTTCGTCACGACGACACACCACTGGGTGCTGTTCTTCACCAACAAGGGCCGGGTCTACCGGGCGAAGGCGCACGAGCTGCAAGAAGCCGGGCGCGCCGCGCGGGGCCAGCACGTCGCGAACATCCTCGGCTTCCAGCCCGACGAGCGCATCGCCCAGGTCATGACGATCAAGGACTACACGGCCGCGCCGTACCTCGTGCTCGCGACGAAGTTCGGGCTGGTGAAGAAGACGGCGCTGACCGACTTCGACTCCAACCGGACCGGCGGCGTCATCGCGATCAACCTGCGCGAAGGCGACGAGCTGATCTCGGCCGCGTTGATGTCCGCGGACGACGACCTGCTGCTCGTGTCGCGCAAGGCGATGTCGATCCGGTTCCACGGCGACGACGAGGCGCTGCGGCCGATGGGCCGGCAGACCTCCGGTGTGATCGGGATGCGCTTCGCCGAAGGCGACGAGCTGTTGTCGATGGACGTCGTCGCGCTCGGATCCGACGAGGGCGAGGTCGACCTGCTGGTCGCGACCGACGGCGGGTTCGCCAAGCGGACCCGGGTGAAGGAGTACAACCCGCAGGGCCGCGGCGGCCGGGGCGTGTTCACCGCGAAGATCGTCTCGACCCGCGGCCAGCTGGTCGGCGCGCTGGTCGTGCGGCCGGAGGACGAGCTGTTCGCGATCCGCTCCGACGGCGGCGTCATCCGGACCACTGCCGGAGAGGTACGGCGGACCGGGCGGCAGACTATGGGCGTGCGGCTGATCAACCTGCCCGAGAATCAATCGGTCGTCGCGGTGGCTCGTAACGCCGAGCCGGATACGGAGAACGGCGAGAAGTGACGAGCGACGGGGATCGGCCGCCGTACCGGCCGTCGCCGCCCTCCGGCCAGCCCGCGCGCGAGCCTGCGCCGATCGGCTGGCCCGGAGCGGCGTCGCCGGTGAGCCGGCCTGTCCCTGCGCCCGGTCCGGCTGGCCCGTCGCCGGCTGGCCCGTCGCCCGCTGGCCCGTCTCCGTCGCCGCCGAGCGCTCCGGCGCCCGGTCCGAGCGCGCCGGCCCGTCCGGTGGTCCCCGCGAGTGCGCCGCCGAAGCCGGCGGTGCCCCGTCCGGCGGCGGCGACCCAGCAACAGCGGGCGGTCACGGTCGGCGCCGGGGCCGCGACCCGCAAGAGCGGCCGCCGCGCGCGGTTGACGCTCAAGCGGATCGACCCGTGGTCGACGCTGAAGTTCTCGTTCGTCTACTCGCTGTCCGGCCTGATCGTCCTGCTCGTGGCGGTCGTCGCGCTGTACGGGATCGTCGACGCGATGGGCGTGCTCAACTCGATCCGGTCGTTTCTGCGTGACGTCGAGGGCGGCAAGAACAGCAGCGGGATCGCGGCCTGGTTGAGCTTCAGCCGGGTGCTGACGATCGCGGCCGTGGTCGGGATCATCAACGTCATCCTGTTCACCGCGTTCGCGACGGTCACCGCGTTCATCTACAACGTCTGCACCGACCTCGTCGGCGGGGTCGAGGTCACCCTCGCGGAGAAGGGCTGAGGTACCCTCGTCCGCGCGGCGTTGTCCGCTGGGGCCTGTAGCTCAGCTCGGTTAGAGCGCTTCCCTGATAAGGAAGAGGTCGATGGTTCAAGTCCATCCAGGCCCACGTGAAACGACTGGTGTTCCTCGCAGGTCTCGTCGCCGGGGCGTACGCCGCACTGCGTAACTGGCGGATGCGCAAGGCCGACGCGGAGCTGTGGCAGGAGGCGACCGCTCCCCGCGACCTTCGCTGATCGAAACCCGCGCGCCGCGGCCTACGATGGTTCGTCGTACGGGGCTGTGGCGCAGCTGGTAGCGCACCTGCTTTGCAAGCAGGGGGTCAGGGGTTCGAGCCCCCTCAGCTCCACTCCGCGCCGACGTGACGGACGATCCGCTTCTAGGTGCGCACCTATAATCGCCGGGTGGAACTCACCTATCTGGGCCATGCCGGCTTCCTCGTGAAGACGGCGTCCGGCGACAGCATTCTGTGCGACCCGTGGTTCGATCCGGCCGGGGCGTATGCGTCCGCGTGGTTCCCCTTTCCGCGAAACGACAACGTCGACACCGAGCAACTCGAGCAGGCGACCCACCTCTATGTGTCCCATTGGCACCGGGATCATTTCGACGAGCGGTTCCTCAAGGAGCGCAGCGACGCGTTCAAGCAGCGGGTCGAGGTCGTCATTGCCCGGTTCCACTCCGACAAGCTCCGCCGCTGGCTCCAGGACTGCGGGTACGAGAACCTTCGCGAGGTACGCAACGAGGAGTACACGACCGACCGCGGAACGGTGCTGTTCGTTCAGCGCGACGAGAACCCGCTCAACGCGGATTCGAGCATTACCGTCGTCGCCGACGGTGTCACGTTCGTGAACTCGAACGACTGCAAGCTCGGCTCGGCTGACGAGGCGCAGATTCGCCGTCGGTTCGGTCGGGTCGACGTCTTTACCGCACAGTTCTCGGGAGCGACGTTCCACCCGACGTGTTACGAGTACTCGGACGAGGCACGCCGGAAGATCAGCGCATCTCGACGCCAGGCGAAGTTCGCCCGGATCATGCAGTCGATCCGCCGGCTCGGCGCCCGCTACTACATTCCGAGCGCCGGGCCGGCGTTGTTTTTGACGCCCGATCTGCGCGAGCTGAACTTCAGTGCCGCGACCACGTTCGCGACCCCGGCCGACTTTGTCGAGTGGGTCGCGGCGCAGGGCGGCGGTCAGCGGATCGTCTCCTTGGCGCCCGGCGAATCCGCCGACGTGGCGAACCTGGACGACGCGCCCAGTCAGGTGAGCCGGGCGTCGGAGACCGCCGAGTACATCGACGCGTGTTACGACACGCACGCGGCGGCGATCGCGGCGGAGCTTGCGAGCTTCGACGTCGACCTCGGCGACATCGTCAGTGATACCCGCGACTATTTCCTCGAGCTGTGCGCCAACGTCCCCGCTCTCGCCGAGAAGGCCGGCATTGCGCTGACGGTCAACCTGCAAGACGTCGAAGGTGGCGAGCTGCACTTCGACCTCCGCGATCAGACCGCCGTTGCGCACCCGCCGCCGGACGCGCCGCAGCAGTATCGGTTGTCTTTCGACGCGAGGTGGATGCGAGCCCTCATCGACGAGCGGCTGTCGTGGGAAGACTTCATCTTGAGCTTCCGGATTTCGATCTGGCGCGAACCCGACATCTACAACGAAGCGTTCATCGCGTTTCTCTTGCTCGAATCGAAGGCCGAGCGGGAGCAGTACCTCGAGTACCTCGCCGAGATGGAAGGCGTCGCGAAGGTCCGGATGCGGCGGCGCATCGGCGAGCGCCTCGTCGAACACGACCGATACTGCCCGCACAATGCCGAGGATCTCGTCGACGCCGTTCTCGAGGGTGACCGGCTGATCTGCCCCAGACACTTCTGGGAGTTCTCACTCGTCGACGGCAAGGGCCTGAACAACGCCAAGAGCATCCACCTCGAGGACGCCGGGAACTAGGCGCGGGAACTAGGCGCCGATATCGCGGGCGATGTACTCCGCGATGTGCTTGCCCGCGGCACCGTCGCCGTAGAAGCTGGGCGGGGTTCCGCCGGGCGGCGGCGCGTCGATCGCGACTGCGATGCGCTCCGGGTCCGCTCCGGTGAGCGTGTTCCAGCCGGCCTCGACGGTTTCGACCCACTCGGTCTCGTCCCGGATCGTCACGCACGGTACGCCGGCCCACAGTGCTTCCTTCTGCACGCCGCCCGAGTCGGTGACGACGCGGTCACTCGCGAGCTCGAGGGCGACCATGTCGCGGAAGCCCAGCGGCGCGACGACCTTGATGTGGTCCGGCACCCGGTAGCCGTCGAGGCGCGCAACAGTCCGCGGGTGCAGCGGCAACAGCACCGGCAGCCGGGATCGGCCGATCGCCTCGAGCAGGGTGTGCAGGCGGGTGGCGTCGTCGGTGTTGCGAGCTCGGTGGATCGTGGCGAGGACGAAGCCCTTGACCTCGACTCCGTACGCCTTGGCCGCCGCCTCGGGATCCACCAGACCCTGCACGAGGCGGTGGACGTCCAGCATGACGTCGCCGACGAGCGCCGTACGCTCCGCGAGGCCCTCGCGCGTCAAGTTGTCGACCGCCACCGCCGACGGTGCGAACAAGATGTCGGACAGGTGATCGGTGACGATCCGATTCTGCTCTTCCGGCACGTGCCGGTCGAAGGATCGCAGTCCCGCTTCGACGTGCGCGATCCGCAGCCGGAGCTTGCTCGCCGCGAGTGTCGCTCCGAGCGTCGAATTGGTGTCGCCGTAGACGACGACGCACGGGGGCGACGCCTTCATGAGCAGCGGTTCGAGGCCGGTGAGCACGGCGGCGGTCTGCTCCGCGTGCGTCCCCGAGCCGACCGCGAGGTTCGAGACCGGCGGCTCCAACCCGAGCTCGTCGAAGAACACCTGCGACATCTGGTAGTCGTAGTGCTGCCCGGTGTGGATGCCGACGACCTCGATGCCGAGCGCTCGCAGCTCGCGCTCCACGACGGCGGCCTTGACGAACTGCGGGCGCGCGCCGACGACGGAAAAGACCGGTCCCACGTTCACCGCCGAGCCGCTCGGGACGACGCTTGCCTGCCTTGCGTCACGCGCGTCTCCGCAGCGCCAACGACGGCTGTCGCGTATTCGGCGGGGCCTCGACCACGAACTCTTCTCGATGCGCGGCGAGAAACTCGTTGGCCGCGAGGCCCTCGCCGGGGAAGTTGCTGTAGTTCCACTCGTCGAACACGATCAACCCGCCGGGCATCACCCGTGGCGCGATGTGCTCGAGCACAACGGCGGTCGACTCGTAGAGGTCGGTGTCGCAGTAGACGAACGAGAACATGATCTCGGGTCGCTCCGCGACGAAGGCCGGCACGGTCTGCTCGATCAGACCTTCGTGGATCTCGATGTCGTCCTGGAATTGGTAGAGCTCGATGAGGTCCTGGTACTCCTCGAGGGATCCTTTGTACCGCCCGGCCTGCGCGGTTGCGTCACCATCCTGGGGCGCGAATTCCGTCAGTCCCTGGAACGCGTCGAAGGAATGGACCACCTTCGGACCCTGCGGGTCGACGATCTTCAAGATTTTCGTGAGCAACATCGACGTCGAGCCTCGCCACACGCCGAATTCGGCGAGGTCACCGGGCACCGACAGCGTCGTCCGTAGCAATTCACCGATCGCGAGGTAGCGGGCGAGGTTCCCGACGCCGACGTAGAGCGGCCAGTGGTCGACGATCTCCCAGAGCTCCCGAGGGCCGTAACGTTCGGACAACGCCGACCTGTCGGCAAGGTAGCGGGACCCGCTGCTCGCAAATTTCATGGCCACACGATAGGGGAAACAGCGAGCCCGCAGCGACGCGCCCCGTTCTACTGAGTCTGCCGACCCGCCGGGTACGGCGTGGTCGTGTCGCGTACGTCGTCCGGCTCGGAAGCAGGCGTCGGTGCCGGGAACGGAGCCGGCGGGACGGGCGTCGCCATGCGGCGGTTCATCGCGCCGACGGCCAGCCCCGCGATGCCGCCCACGATCAGGCAACCCAGCGCCACCGGCCAACGGCGTACTCGACGCGGTTGCTCGCCGCGCAACGCGAGCAGCGCAGCCGTCGCGCGGTCGCGGGCTTCGGCCCGCGCCGGGGCGGAGTTGTCCAGGGCCGCGGACACGGCCGGTACGACGTCTGTCCGCAGCCGGGTCCGGGCGGTGTCGACCGCCGGTCCGACCCGGTCGATGATGGGCGCCACCCGGACGCTGGCCTCGTCGACCAGCGGCCCGACCGCGTCCCGTGCGGCCGCAATCCGCGGCGTTATCGCCACCCGGGCGGTGTCCCAGGTCTCTGTGAGCCGATCGATCCCGTTCTTGTTGCCGAACACGGCTACCTCCGTCGCGACGAGGCGGACAACACACTCTGCCTTCCCCGGCCCGGCCCCCGACAACCGCGTGCGAGGATGTCGAGGCTCCGCCCGCCCGACGACCCCCGCGAGGAGAACCAGTGGCCGAGGACCTGTTCGCCACCTTGTCGACCAGCGCCGGCGACATCCGCGTGCGCCTTTTTCCCAACCATGCACCGAAAACGGTCGCGAACTTCGTCGAGCTCGCCGAGGGCAGCCGGGAGTGGACCGACCCGCGGACGGGCAATCGCAGCACCGACAAGCTCTACGACGGCACGATCTTCCACCGGGTCATCAGCGGCTTCATGATCCAAGGCGGCGATCCGCTCGGCACCGGCACCGGCGGCCCCGGATACCGCTTCAACGACGAGATCCACCCCGAGCTCGCCTTCACCAAGCCGTACCTGCTCGCGATGGCCAACGCCGGCCCGGGCACGAACGGCTCGCAGTTCTTCATCACCGTCGCCCCGACCACCTGGCTCACCGGCAAGCACACGATCTTCGGCGAAGTCGCCGACGACGACAGCCGCGCCATCATCGACAAGATCGCGGCCACGACCACCGACGGCCGCGACCGGCCGCTCGAAGACGTGACCGTCAACTCGGTGACGATCGAACGCGTCCCGGCCTGACCCACCTGCATGTCCGAGCCCGAACCGCCCCCATCGGCCCAACCCGACGCCGGGCCGATGACCTGCTACCGCCACCCCGGCCGGGAGACGGGCGTTCGCTGTACCCGTTGCGAGCGGCCGATCTGCCCGGACTGCATGGTCGCGGCTTCGGTCGGCTTCCAGTGCCCGGAGTGCGTCCGCGAGGGCCGGCGCACGATCCGCCCGGCGAAGACGATGTACGGCGGCCGCGTCCGCGGCAGCCGTACGGAGGTGACGATCGTGCTCGTTGCGATCAACCTGCTCGTCTTCGTCGCCACGCTCGGCTCGGGGGCGAATGTGTCGGGCGGCACCGGGACCTCGGACGTGTACCAGCGCTTCGCGCTCATCCCGGCCGCCGTCGCCGACGGCCAGTGGTACCGGCTCGTCACGGCGATGTTCCTGCATTACGGCATCTTCCACGTGGCCGTGAACATGTACGCGCTCTGGATCATGGGCCAGGCGCTCGAGTCGATGCTCGGACGGCTTCGCTTCGCGGCGCTGTACTTCGCGTCGGGCATCGGCGGCAGCATTCTGTCGTTCGCCTTTGGCGAGGTGCTCGGACAGTCGGCCGGCGCGTCCGGAGCGATCTTCGGGCTGTTCGGCGCGTTCTTCATCATCCTTCGCCGCCGCAATCTCGAAACCGGCGGGATCGTCGCGATGATCGCGCTGAACCTGGTCTTCACGTTCACGTTCCCCAACATCGACTGGCGCGGGCATGTCGGCGGGCTGATCGTCGGTGCGGTGTTCGCGTATGCACTCGTCGCTGCGCCGACCGGTCCGCGACGCGATCAGATCCAGGCGTTCGGTGGGGTCGCTGTCGCCGTTGCGCTTGCCGCATGCGGATTCATCGCATCGTCACATGTCCAGTCGGAATGCCCGAGCTTCACCACCGAATCACTGCCCAACGGCGGAACCGCGTATTTCTGCGGTGCCGAGCAGCCGTAGTTCGGAACAACCTGTAGCCGAACGGCGTTCTGTTTCGTCGTACGATGCTCTGACCTAAGCGACCATCGTGGAGGACCTCATGCGCGACGCCGTGATCGTGGACGCCGTCCGTACCCCCGTCGGCAAGCGCAATGGCGCCTATAAGGACGTTCACCCGGTCGACCTGTCCGCGCACGTGCTGGGTTCGCTCGCCGAGCGCACCGGCATCGACCCGGCGATCGTCGACGACGTCGTGTGGGGAGTGGTGGGCCAGGTCGGCGAGCAGGCCGTGAACGTCGGCCGCAACGCCGTGCTCGCCGCGGGCTGGCCCGAGTCCGTGCCGGGCGTCACGCTCGACCGGCAGTGCGGGTCCTCGCAGCAGGCCGTCCACTTCGCCGCCGCGGGAGTGATCGCCGGCCAGTACGACGTCGCCGTCGCCGGCGGCGTCGAGGTCATGACTCGGGTGCCGATGGGCTCGTCGCTCGGTGCGAACGTCGGCTTCCCGTTCGGGCCCAAAATGCTCGCCCGCTACGAAGGCCAGCCGATCAACCAGGGCATCGGCGCCGAGATGGTCGCCGAGAAGTGGGGCTTGTCCCGCGAGCAGCTCGACGAGTTCTCCCTTGCTTCGCACGAAAAAGCCGCCGCGGCGATCGACTCCGGCGCGTTCGCCGGCCAGTACGCCCTGGTGCCCGGCACCGGTCTCGAGGTCGACGAGGGCGTGCGGCGGGACACGACGCTGGAGAAGCTCGGCTCGCTCAAGCCCGCGTTCAAGGAGGACGGCGTCATCCACGCCGGCAACTCCTCGCAGATCTCCGACGGCTCCGGCGCGCTGCTCGTGACGACGAGTGAGAAGGCGCGCGAGTTGGGCCTCAAGCCGCTGGTCCGCCTGCACAGCTTCGCGCTCGCCGGCGACGACCCGATCATGATGCTGACCGCGCCGATTCCCGCCACCGCCAAGGCGCTCGCGCGCGCCGGGCTCTCGATCGGCGACATCGGGGCGGCCGAAGTCAACGAGGCGTTCGCGCCGGTCCCGCTCGCGTGGCTGGCCGAGACCGGCGCCGACCCGAAGACGCTGAACCCGCTCGGCGGCGCGATCGCGATCGGCCACCCGCTCGGCGGCTCGGGTGCGGTGCTCATGACCCGGCTGGTGCACCACATGGTCAACAACGGCATCCGCTACGGCTTGCAGACCATGTGCGAGGGCGGCGGCCTGGCGAACGCGACCATCCTCGAGCTGCTGTAACCGGCGCCGCTTATCCCCATTGTGGACAGGTGCTGGGGATAGTTACACCGGTGTGACTACGCGCCTGTCGGTCCGGTCCGCAAGATTAGCGCCACTGCGTGCTGACGCCGAAGCCGGCGATGATGAACGCGAAGCCGACGATCAGGTTCCAGTTGCCGAGCGCGCTGATCGGGATGCTGCCGTTCGTCACGTAGAACAGGATCAGCCAGATGATCCCGACGAGGAACAGTCCGAGCATCAGCGGTGCGACCCAGGGCGGGCTGACCTTCTTCTTCGCCGACCGCGTCGGCGGCGGCGTGTACGCCGGCTTCTGCCGCACCCTCGACTTCGGCACCGGGCCCTCCTCGCAATGTCGCGGTCGGCAAGTTCAGCCGATCGTTTCGTCGGTGCCCTAGCGTAGTCGTCATGACCTCGCATGTGGCGTCGGCGACGGTCTGGCGAGCGCTGGTGCCCGTGGTTGCCGCCGCGGCCGCGCTGCTGCTGGTCACTTCCGCGGTCACCGCCCGCGGCACCGACCTGCGCTCCAGCGACGCCGTACCGATCACGGAGCGGATCCGGACCGAGGAAGCGACCCTCGCCGGCCTGACCAAGCAGGCCGATCGGCTGCGGGCCGAGATCTCCACGACGACGCAGCAGGTCAGCCGGAACAGCCGCAGCGTCGCCAACGCGCAGGCCCAAGCCGACCGGCTCGCCCTCGCCGCCGGTCTCGTCCCGCTGCGCGGCCCGTCGGTCACGGTCGCCCTGGACGACGCCAGCAAGGCCGACCAGCAGCGTGACCTCGCCGCCGGCGCCGCGCCGGACGACCTCGTGATCCACCAGCAGGACGTCCAGGGCGTCGTCAACGCGCTGTGGGCCGGCGGTGCCGACGGGCTGACGATCATGGGCGAGCGGGTGGTCGCGACCAGCGCGGTGCGCTGCGTCGGCAACACGTTGCTGCTGCACGGCCAGACGTTCGGCCCGCCGTTCGTCATCACCGCGGTCGGCAACCAGGCCGCGCTGCGGCGCGCGCTCGACGCGGATCCGAGCGTCTCCATCTTCCGGCAGTACGTCGCGACGTACGGTCTTCGGTACACCGTGACAACGGCCACGGTGACCACGCTGCCCGCCTACACCGGGCCGCTCGAGTTGAGTCACGCGAAGGCGGTGCCATGACCGATCTCGCGGTCGAGCCGCGGCCCGTGGCCGGCCACCACCGTGGCGACGGGCTACGGATGGTCGCGCGCGGCGTCGGCCAGTTGCTCATCACCGTCGGCGTGCTGATCCTGCTGTTCGTCGTGTACGAGCTGTGGGGCACCGGTTTCTACACCGCGGCCCAGCAGCACAAGCTGGAGACGACGATCCAGCAGCAGTGGACCGGGGGCAGCGCTCCCGACGTGTCGACGCTGCCGGTCGACAACGTGCGGCTCGGCACCGGCGTCGCCGTGCTGTTCATCCCGCGCCTGGGCCCGCACTACCACTTCGTCGTCGTCGAGGGCACCGGGTTCTCCGACCTGCAGCGCGGTCCGGGGCACTATCCGGGTACGGCGCTGCCGGGCCAGGTCGGCAACTTCGCCGTCGCCGGGCACCGGACGACGTACCTGCATCCGTTCAAGGACATCGCGCAGTTGCGCCGCGGCGACTACATCGTGCTGGAGACGAAGGAGCACTGGTTCACCTACCGGATCGAGGACATCCCGGGCACGAACATTCCGTGGCGGGAGATCGTCGCGCCGACCGCGGTCCAGGTCGCGTATCCGGTACCCGACCAGCCGGACCCGGCGAAGGCGCCGACATTGAAGCTGCTGACGTTCACGTCGTGCCATCCGGAGTACTCCGCGCGCGAGCGCTATGTCATCCACGCGATGCTGATCAGTGACACGCTGAAGCCGGCGCTGCCTGCGGCGCTGACGAAGCCGCGGAGCTGAGGCGCACGTGTACGTGTGGATTTGGCGGCGGCTTCCCGGCGGCCTCCCGGGCAAGCTGTCCGGTTGCGTCGTCTTGTTTGCCGGCGTGCTTGCGTTGCTGTTCTATTTCGGGTTCCCGTGGTTGGAGAAGCACGTGCCGTTCAACGACGTGACCGTCGACCAGCGGGTGACGTCGACGCCGTCGCCCTCGCCGTCCGCGTCGCCGACGCCATGAGCACGCGCGTCCTCGTCGTCGACAACTACGACAGCTTCGTGTTCAACCTGGTGCAGTACCTCGCCCAACTCGGCGCCGACGTCGTCGTACGGCGCAACGACGAGGTGACGGTGGACGAGGTCGACGGGTTGGTCGTTTCGGGGGCGCTGCTCTCGCCCGGCCCGGGCCGGCCCGAGGACGCCGGTGTGTGTGTCTCGCTGATTCGTTCGCGAGGTGCGTCGTTGCCCATCCTCGGTGTGTGTCTCGGGCATCAGGCGATCGCGGTCGCGTACGGCGGTTCGGTGGTGCGCGCGCCGGAGTTGTTGCACGGCAAGGTGAGCTCGGTCACGCACGGCGGCGTCGGCGTGTTGCGTGGGTTGCCGGATCCCTTCGTCGCGACGCGGTATCACTCGCTGGCGGTCGATCCGTCGTCGCTGCCGCCTTCGCTCGAAGTGACGGCGCGCTCGTCGAGCGGTGTCGTCATGGGTTTGCGGCATCGCGACTTCCCGGTCGAGGGTGTGCAGTTCCATCCCGAGTCGGTGCTGACTCAGGGCGGGCATCAATTGCTCGCGAACTGGCTGGCGGTGTGCGGCGACGCAGGTGCCGGCGAGCGGGTGCCGGCGTTGAGCGCCGCCTTGGACCGGCAACGCGAGCACGCGTTCAGCTGAGCGCCGTTCCGCCTGTATGCGTAGATGCGTACGGCCCCCGTGCAAAGTAGAACGGTGCGCCTAGAGATCCCGCTCATGAACAAGCGCGCGAACCGCGAGCTTTCGCCGGACGGCGTTCTCGCGTGGTGCGTCAACGATTACGACCGTCCCGGTCCACGAGGCCGGCGATGCCGCCACAAGAGCCTGCGCACCGAGTGCTTGGCCACCCGTCGCAATCCATTCGTCGACGAGAATCACCCGGTCGCCCGGAGACAGCAGCCGAGCAGGAAGACCGACGCGTAGCTGGCGATCGCGATAGTCCGGAGGCGTCGAGGCGGTCAACCACTGATCACTGTCAGTGGACTGCCGAGGGTTCTTCCGGATCTCGACGAAGCCGACATCAAGTGCCCGCGCCACGAGAGGGCCCAACAGGCTCCCGCGCGACTCGATGCCGATTACGACGGTCGGGTTCTCGTCGGCGATCAGACCCGCAAGCGCCGGGCCTAGTGACGTCAGAATCTCGGGATCGCGCCACCAGCCGGTGACATCGGCGTAGCGATGCTCATCCGAACGATCGCCCTGCCAGCGAAAGCTCGCGCCGAGCCGACGAATCAGCTCCGTGCGCGAGATTTCGTTCCCCACCACGGCTTGAGTGTTCCCGATGCGACGGTGTTCATCGGTCGGCGTCGGCCGTATGAACACGCTATGCATCGCTCGACCGGCGTTGACCTACGTCGGCGACGGCGAGACTGTCGGCGACGATGAGACCGTCGGGCTCGGCGTCAGCGAGTCGGTCGGTGTCGGGGTCGGTGACGGCGTCGTCGGTGTCGGACTCGGTGTCGGCGCGTTGGTATGCAGGGTCACGAACGAGCTGTACGGCGCGAACGATCCGGCCGCCGGGTTCTGCGACACCACCTTCGCCGTCGGCGACGACGTCGGCGGATCCAGCGTCACCTGGAACCCGGCTGCTGCCAACAACTGCGCCGCATCCTGCACCGTCTTGCCGACGACGTTCGGCACCTGCACCATGCCGTTCGAGACGACCAGGGTGACGCCACTGCCGATCGGCACCTGCGTTCCGCCCGCGGGCTGGACGTCGAGCACCTGACCGGCCGGCTGGTTGGAGTTGCGCGGCACGACCTGCTGGACCTTCAGCCCGACGGCCGCGAGGTTCTTGGCCGCGTCGTTCTTGCTCAGCCCGACGAGATTCGTCGGCACCGCGACGTAGTGGATGCCGAGCGAGACGTCGAGCGCGACCTCGGATCCTTTCGACAGCAGGATCTGCGGTTCGGGCGTCTGGCTGATCACCGTGTCGGCCGGGACGGTCTTGCTGTACGTGTGCGTGATCGTGCCGACCTTGAGCCCGCTCGCCTCCAACGTCGCGCGCGCGTCCGCGAGCGATTGGCCGATGACGTTCGGGGTGTTCACGTCGCTGCCGCTGCCCGACAGCAGGCTGCGCGCCAGCACGAGAGCAACGACGAAGACCAGCAGTGTCGCGACCCCGAGCATCGTGTACGCGAGGGCTCGGCCGCGTCGCGGCGGCGGCTGGCGGATGAGCACCGTCGTCGGTGGCGGCGGCAGCAGGCCGGCGTTCTCCTCCGCGACGACGGGGTTGGCCTCGACCGGCTGGCCCGCCAGCGCGCGCTCGATGTCGTCGCGCATGTCGGCGGCCGAGGCGTAGCGGTTCACCGGGTTCTTCGCCATCGCGGTCAGCACGATCGCGTCGACGGACTCGCTGACGTCCGGCTCGATCCGCGACGGCGGGACCGGGTCCTCCCGTACGTGTTGATACGCGACCGCGACCGGAGTCTCGCCGGCGAACGGCGGCCCGCCGGTGAGCAGTTCGTACAGGACGCAGCCGGTCGAGTAGATATCGCTGCGGGCATCGACATGCTCGCCGCGCGCCTGCTCGGGCGAGAGGTAATGCGCGGTGCCGATGACCGCCGCCGTCTGCGTCATCGTCGACGACGATCCGGTGACCGCGCGGGCGATGCCGACGTCCATCACCTTGACCTCGCCGGTGCTGGTCAGCATCACGTTCGCCGGCTTGATGTCGTGGTGCACGATGCCGGCGCGATGCGCCTGCTCCAGCGCGGCGCAGATCTGCGCGGTGATTTCCAGCGCGCGTTGCGGCAGCAGCCGGCCTTCGCTCGCGAGGACGTCGCGCAGCGTGCGGCCTTCGACGTACTCCATGACGATGTACGGCGTGACGACGCCGTCGCGGCTGTCCTCGCCCGTGTCGTAGACGGCGACGATCGCCGGATGGTTCAGCGCCGCCGCGGCCTGCGCCTCGCGCCGGAACCGGCCCTGGAACGACGGGTCGCGGGCGAGATCCGGGCGGAGCAGCTTGATCGCGACGTCACGACCGAGCCGCACGTCGCGACCGCGGTGCACCTCGGCCATCCCGCCATGGCCGATGACCTCGCCGAGTTGGTAGCGCCCGGCCAGCAGCGTGCTAGCCGTCGCCATTGCCGCCGCCGCCCTTCTTGTGGTCGCCGTGATGTGGCGGCACGGTCGCGACGGTGACCGTGACCGTCTCGCCCTCGTGCAGCAGTCCGCTCGGCGTGACCGAGGCGACCGAGCCGGCGGGGAAGTCGTTCGTCGGCACCGTCTTCGTCACGACGACGAGATTCTTCGCCCGCAACTCGGCCGTGACCTGGTTCGCCGGCTGCCCGAGGTAGTCGTTGGGGTCGACCCGCTCGCTGCGCGGGCCGCTCGCGACGGTGAGCACGACGCTGCTGCCCGAACCGATGCGGGTGCCGCGCGGCACCGACTGCGCGGTGACCAGCCCGGCCGGGTGACCGGCGTCGTGCACGACGTGTTGGGTGGCGTTGAGCCCCAGCGCGTGCAGCGCGCTGGCTGCCTGGCTGAAGCTCTCGCCGGTCACCGGCGGCATCGTCACCTGCTGGGCTCCTCCTGCGCATGAGTGCAGCAGCAGGAAACCGACGACGACGACCGCCGCGCCGATCGCGACGAAGATGTTGCGCAATCGTCGCCGTTCGGCGTCACTGACCGGCCGCGGCGACGGCCGATCCGGCGCGCCGGTCGGGTACGCGGCCGTGAGCAGTTTGGTGTCGCCCTCGGGCCGGCGCAGGCTGGCGGCGAGAGCGAGTGCGGTCCGGCCGAAGTCGCCTGCCGAGGACGGCCGCCGGCCAGGCTCCTTGTCCAGCGCCTGGGTGACGAGGTCGGCGACGACCGGCGGCGTGTCCTTGGGCAGTCGCGGCGGCGCGGTCGAGACGTGCGCCATCGCGACGGCGACCGCCGAGTCGCCGGTGAACGGCCGCTCACCGCTGAGGCACTCGTAGCTCACGACGCCGAGCGAGTAGACGTCGGTGGCCGGCGTGATCGGCTTACCGGCCGCTTGTTCGGGCGAGAGGTACGCCGCGGTGCCGACGACCATGCCGGTCTGGGTGACCGGTGCGGCGTCGACGACGCGCGCGATGCCGAAGTCGGTGACCTTCACGACGCCGTCCGGGCGGACGAGCAGGTTGCCGGGCTTGACGTCGCGATGGACGACGCCGGCGTCGTGTGCGGCCTGCAGCGCGAGCCCGGCCTGCCCGACGATGTCGAGGGTGCGATCGGCCGGCAGCCGGCCGGTGCGGGCGAGCAGCGCGGACAGCGGCTCGCCGTCGACGTACTCCATGACGAGGAACGCCATCTCGCCGATCTCGCCGTAGTCGAAGACACTGGCGATGCCGGGGTGCGAGAGCGCGGCGGCATGCTTCGCCTCCGCGCGGAACCGGTCGAGGAACTTCGGGTCCGCGGCGTACTCCTCTTTGAGCACCTTCACCGCGACCCGGCGGTCGAGGACGACGTCGCGGGCTCGCCAGACCTCGCCCATGCCGCCGACCGCGACGCGTTCTTCCAACGCGTAGCGGTCGGCGATCGTGAGGTCCGGTGACAGTGTCACTTGCCGAGCACCGCCTCCATCACCGCGCGCGCGATCGGCGCCGCGACGATCCCGCCGGTGTCGTGCGGGGTGGTGTTCTCGACGACGACGGCGATCGCGACACTCGGATTCGCGGCCGGCGCGAAGCAGATGAACCACGCGTACGGCGACGCGCCGCCGTGTTGCGCCGTACCGGTCTTGCCGGCGACGACCACGCCCGGAATCTGCGCCGCCGTACCCGTGCCTGCGGTCACCACGGTTTCCATCATCGAGGTGAGTTCGCGCGCGACCGTCGCCGAGACCGCGCGGGACAGCGCATGCGGTGTCGCCTGCGACAGCACCGACGAGTCCGGTGCGCGTTCTTGTGCGATGAGGTACGGCCGCATGACCTCGCCGCCGTTGGCGATCCCGGCTGCGACCATCGCCATCTGCAACGGCGTGACGGCGTCGTCGTGCTGGCCGATCGCTTCCTGCGCGGCGAACGGTGCCGCGGTCTCGCGCGGCACCCGGCTGATCGCCGTCGGCAGCGGGATCGACAGCGCTCGGCCGACGCCGAACGCCTCGGCCTGGCTGACGATGCGGTCGCTGCCGATGCGTACGCCGAGACCGCCGTACGCGGTGTTGCACGACAGCCGCAACGCGTCGCGCAACGTCATCTTTCCGGACGGGCTGCACGTCTCGCCGGCGAAGTTGCCGATCGGCTTGCCGTCGCTGAACGTCAGCTTGTCCGGCGCGGGGATGACGGTGTCGGGGGTGTAGCTGCCGGTCGAGAGTGCCGCCGCGGTCGTGACGACTTTGAACGTCGAACCGGGCGGGTAGGTCTGCGAGATCGCCCGGTCGAGCATGGGCATGTCTGGGTCGTGCAGGTAGGCGTTCCAGGCCTTCGTGTTCGCCGCGGTGTCGTGGGTCGAGACGCGCGACGGGTCGTACGACGGCGTCGACACCAGCGCGAGGATCGCCCCGGTCGACGGCTGGATCGCGACGACCGCGCCGCGATAATGGTGGCTGGTGAGTGCGTCGTACGCCGCCTTCTGCGCGCGCGGGTTGATGGTGAGGACGACCGCGCCGCCTTGGATCTCGCGGCCGGTGAAGTAGTCGGACAGTCGCTTGACGAACAAGTTGCTGGAGGTGCCGGCGAGCAGGTCGTTCGCGCTGGCTTCGATGCCGGAGTACTTGTAGGTCAAGGAGTAATAGCCGGTGATCGGCGCGTAGAGCGGGCCTTGCGGGTAGACCCGCAGGTACTTCAACGTGTCGGACGTCGCGATGGACTTCGCGACCGGCTGGCCGGCGACGACGATCGGCCCGCGCAGGTGCGAGTACTGGTCGTAGATGAGCCGGCTGTTGCGGGTGTCGTGCGCGAGCTTGTCCGCTTGCACGACCTGGACGAGGTTCGCGTTGACGAGCAGCGCGACGAACATCAGCAGCGCGGCGACGGCGACCTTGCGCAGCGGACGGTTCATGGCCGGACCACCACCGTTGCGTTCTCGTCCGGTGTCGGCGCCGGCGGTGTTTGCGGTCGCCGGCCGGCATCGCTGATCCGCAGCAGCAGCGCGAGCAACACCCAGTTGGTGACCAGGCTGGATCCGCCGTACGAGAGGAACGGCAGCGTGAGCCCGGTCAGCGGGATCAGCCGGGTGACGCCGCCGACCTGGACGAAGACCTGCAACGCGAAGCTGAACGCGAGCCCGGCGGCGAGCAGCTTGCCGAAACCGTCGCGCGCGCCGATCGCGGCGCGCAGGCCGCGGCCGACGAACAGCAGGTAGCAGGTGAGGATGCCCATGACGCCGACGAGGCCGAGCTCTTCGCCGATCGAGGCCATGATGAAGTCGGTGTTCGCGAACGGCACGAGGTTGGGCCGGCCGAGACCGAGTCCGGTGCCGGTGATGCCGCCGGTACCCATGCCGAACAGTCCTTGATCCAGCTGGTAGCTGCTGCCGATGGGCTTGTTGTAGATGTGGTTGTTGAACGGGTCGAGCCACGCGGTGACGCGGTCGTGCACGTGCCCGATCGTCGCGTAGGCGATCAGCGAGCCCACGACGAACAGCATCAAGCCGAGCAGCAACCACGACCCGCGCTCGGTCGCGATGTAGAGCATCACCAGGAAGATGCCGAAGAACAGCAGGCTCGAGCCGAGGTCGCTCTCGCGGAGCAGAACGAGCAGGCTGACGCCCCACGCGAGCAACAGCGGGCCGAGGTCGCGGGCGCGCGGCAGATCCATGCGCCAGACCCGCCGGCCGGCCAGCCGCAGCAGGTCGCGATGGCGGACGAGGTAGCCGGCGAAGAAGATCTCCAGCAGGATCTTCGCGACCTCGCCGGGCTGGAACGAGAACGCGCCGAACCGGATCCAGATCCGCGCGCCGTTGACCTCGCTGTGGCTGGCCGGAAGGACCGCGGGCAGCACGAGCAACGCCAGTCCGACGAGCATCGCGGTGTAGCTGTAGGACTGCAGCCGGCGATGGTCGCGCACGAACACGAGGACGGCGACGAACAAAGCGACGCCGACGCACATCCAGACGAGCTGCAGCGGCGCGGCGCCCCGCGGCACGGCATGATGCGCCGCGCGCGCCTTGTCGGCGGTGGCGAGATCGAGTCGCCAGATGAGGACGAGGCCGAGTCCGTTCAGCGCGGCCGCGATCGGCAGCAGCAGCGGATCGGCGTACGGCGCGAACCGTCGTACGACGAGGTGCGCCAGACCGAACAGCGCGACGAGACCGAGCCCGTAGGTGACCATGTCGGTCGGCAGGTGCTTGTTGTGGGCGAGGCCGGTCGCGGCATACGCGGTCAGGGTCAGGACGACCGCGAAGACGATGAGTGCGAACTCGGTGCCGCGCCAGCGGCCGAACGACGGGGCAATCGTCGCGACGCTCATGGCGTGCTCGCACAATAGGAAGGTGTCGGCGTCGGGATCACCGGCGTCTTCGACGTCGGGGTTGGCGTCGGTGTCGGCGACGGGCAGGCGTCCGTACGCAGGCCGGAGATGATCCGCTCGGCGTCGCTGCGGCTCGACGCGTCGATCCCGTCCTTGACCTGCTCTTGCTGGTACGGCGGCAATGCTTCCAAGGGCAGGTTGGTGCGGCGGTCGAGGCTGGACAGGCTGAAGATGACGTGGCCGCTGACGCCTCGGTAGATGCCGACGGTCGCGGGGTTGCCCTTGGCGACTCCGACGTAGTACTGCGTGCGGATGTAGAAGAACGCGCCGACGACGACGGCGATCACGACAACCGCGACGACGCCGAGCGCGATCGCGATCCGCCGGCCGCCGCGGGAGCGTTGCGGTGCGGGCTCGTCGGCGGCCGCGCTGTGCCGGGCGGTGCGGCGGCCGCGCCGGGACAGTTTCGCGGCTCGGGTCGCCGGGGTGTCGGACGAGTCGTCGTCGCGAGTTGTGACCGCACCGGCGGCGGCGCCGCCGTCGATCGGGGCCACGGCGGCGGCGGCGGTGCCCCGTACGTCGACGCGCAGCACGTCGGCGACGATCGCGGTGATGTTGTCGGGACCGCCGGCGCGCAGCGCGAGGGCGATGAGTTGGTCGCAGGCCGCCTGCGGATCGGGTGCGGTGCGCAGTGTTTCCGCGATCGTGTCTTCGCTGACCGGGCCGGACAGTCCGTCGCTGCAGAGCAGGTAGCGGTCGCCCTCGCGCACTTCGCGGATCGACAGGTCGAGTTCGAGTTCGCCGCGCCCGGTGAGCGAGCGGGTGATCCACGATCGCTGCGGGTGGGTGCTCGCTTCTTCGGGTGTGATCCGGCCTTCGTCGACGAGGTGCTGGACGAGGGTGTGGTCGTGCGTGATCTGGCTGAGGGTGCCGTCGCGGAGCAGGTAGCCGCGCGAGTCGCCGATGTGCACGAGACCGAGCCGGCGATCGGCGAACAGCAGCGCGGTCAGCGTCGTACCCATGCCGTCGAGTGCGCTGTCCGCGTCGGCCATGTCCTGCAGGAACCGGCTCGCGGTCTCGACCGCTTCGCGCAGGCTCGTGACGAGGTCAGCGCCGGGCTGGTCGTCGTCGAGTGGGGCGACCGATTCGATCGCGACCCGGCTCGC
Source organism: Frankiales bacterium (assembly GCA_025980325.1). Taxonomy (GTDB): domain Bacteria; phylum Actinomycetota; class Actinomycetes; order JAFAQI01; family JAFAQI01; genus BP-197. The sequence continues at coordinate 59,984 of JAICXQ010000004.1, read as the reverse complement.
GACTTCGCCGGCGGCGTGCCCGCCCATGCCGTCGGCGATCGCGAGCAGCCGCGGGCCGGCGTACATCGCGTCTTCGTTGAGGTCGCGCAGCAGCCCGACGTCGCTGCGCGCGCCGTAGCGGAGGGAGAGCGTCACCGGCGCAACTCCAGGACGGTCTTGCCGATCCGGATCGGCGTACCGATCGGGACCTTGGTCGCGTTGGTGACGCGGTCGCGGTCGAGGAACGTGCCGTTGGTCGAGCCGAGGTCTTCGAGCACCCACGCGTCACCGTCGGGCACCAGCCGGGCGTGGTTGCTGGACACGTAGTCGTCGGAGATGACGAGCGTGCTGCCGTCCGCGCGGCCGATCGTGACCGGGGTGTTGTCGAGTTGCAGCGTCGTACCGGCGAGCGGGCCGCCCGTGACGACGAGAGTGCGGGCTGTCTTCGATTGCTGCTTCGGTGGGGATTGCTTGCGTTGCGCTTTCGGTGGTGGTGCGGGTGCGGCCGGCTTGGGTTGGCGCCGTACGCCGAAGACGTCGTGGCGGACCGCGACGATCGCGGCGAGAACCAAGCCCCAGAGCAGGACGAGGATGACGACGTGCAACACGAAGAGTACGGCGCTCATCGCGTCGGTCAGCCCTCGGTGTCGCGCTGGTAGACGAGGGTGGTCGAGCCGAGCTGGATGCGATCGGCGGGGGAGAGCTGGCGGCGACCGACGGCGACGTCGTTGACGCGGATGCCGTTGGTGGAACCGAGGTCGACGAGGATGATGACGTCGTTTTCGAGTCGCAGTTCGGCATGCCGGCGCGAGACGCCGGGGTCGGTGAGCTGCAGGTCGCAGTCGGCGCCGCGGCCGATGACCGTGACGGCGTGGGTGAGGAAGTAAGCGCGCTCCTCGCCGCGGCCCTCGGGTGAGTCGGCGGGCGCCTTGCCGTCGACGCTGACGACGAGGCGGGGGTTGCCCGGGAGCGCGTTCGGGTGCGCGATCTTCGCGCCGGCGGTGCTCGCGCCGGAGCCGGCCTTGGTGAGGACGCCGCCGTCGACGACGTCGCCGGCCGAGACGCCGCTGCGGACGCGGAACACGCCGGTGTCGACGTCCGGGGTCTCCTCGAGCGCGACCGTGACCGGGCCGACGAACGAATAGCCCTGCTCGGCGGCGTGCTCGCGGACCATGGCGGCGAGTTCTTTGGTGAGGGCCTTGGTCCAGGGGCTGAGTCTCGCGTGGTCGTGCGGGCCGAGTTCGACGACGAAGTCGTTGGGGACGAGGACCTTGCCGTCGCCGACGACGGTACGGCGGTCGTCGGTTTCGCGTTGGAGGGCTTGGGCGACCTCGACCGGCTGGACTTCGCCCTTGAACACCTTGGCGAAGGCGCCCTCGACCAGCCCACCGAGACGCCGCTCGAAGCGCTGAACCACTCCCACGAAGCGTCCCTTCCCCAGGCGAGCATGATCGTATCCAGCGGGGTTATGTGGGGGCTTTCGGACGGGTCTGGGTGCTAGCGTGGTCGGGCCTCTTGGGCGAGTGGCGGAATGGCAGACGCGCACGGTTCAGGTCCGTGTGTCCGTAAGGACGTGGGGGTTCAACTCCCCCCTCGCCCACCAATCAGACCGCGTGTCACCTGCGATTTTGTCGGTGGTCACCTCTAGCGTCGGGCTCCAGGCATCACGGTGGCATCACCTGATCTTGGAAGGCGGCGACGATGGCCGGATTAGTGACCCGCAAACGCAGCGACGGCACGACGGCATACAAGGTGCAGTGGCGCACCGGCGGCCGAGGCAGCGGATGGCAGTCCGAGACCTTCGACGTCAAGCTCGCGGCGACCAAGTTCCAAGCACAGGTCGAAGCTCACGGCAACCGGTGGCCGCCGGGCTGGGTGAAGGGCGTCGGATTCGCCACGGTGCACGACGTGCTCGAAGAAACGCCGCTGCTCGACTTCGGCAAGGCGTACGTACGGCGGCTGACGAGTGTCGGGCCGGACACGCAAAGCCGCCGGCGGTCACCCCCCGATCACCCGGCTCGCCGCATGACCACGGCCAGCAACGTCCTTGGTCAGGACAGCTAACTGCGGCACAACTTCCGCAGCGGCACCTGTTCCTTATCTTGCCGCCGCTGACAATCGCGCCAGACGAGGCGGTCATGGCTTTGCTAGGAAGCGATACACCGCCGCTACCCGACCGGCCACCGCAGTTGCCTGAGCCTCTTACTCATCTGTGGCTTGCGAGTGCATGGTCGGTGCCGTACGGGATTCGTTGGGCTCCGGAACTTGGGTGGCAGTTGTTCCCGGCGGGCGATGTTGCCTGAACGTCCATCCGTCGCGGCTCTTCCGGCCCTTCCCGATCCGCGTGCACACCGCTCGCGAGGAGCTGAATCTCGTCTGACCTTCACAACGACCGCCGAAGGAGCCGCGCATCTATTGCGGGCGGTTGAGATGGCACGGTGTGATTACGTCGTGAACACACTGGCCGATTGGCTAACAGCCATAGGGACTACCGGTGCTTTCGCTGTATCCATGTTCCTTCTCGGTCGCGATCAAGTCGAACGTCGGCGGGACCGTCACGAGCGACTCGTCTCTCAAGCCCGCCGAGTGGCCGTCTGGCTGGAGGATCAAGGTGGCTTTCGACGGTCGGACGGGAACTACCACTGGCGCGTGAAGGTGCTGATGAGAAACGGTTCCGAGGAGTTGGTTCGGGCTCTCGTCGTTGAGGTCAGCGCATGGTACTCACCTAAGGAGGGACCAGTGGCGCACGACGATGTGATCCTCGACTACGTACCTCCCGGTGAAACGGTCGAACGGACGCTCGAGGTCGCTGGAACCGATTTGGCCGACCGCACTCACGTGTGGGAAATGGAGTACCACTTCATCGACGCCGCCCAGAAGATCTGGGTACGCGACCGCTTTGGGCGCCTGTATTTCGAGGAGGACCTGAATGATCCGACCGAGACCGCGCCCGCAACTCAGTGGCAGCGTCCGTACCGTCTGCCCACCGAGGCAGCGGACGAATAGATCCGGAGTCCGCTTCTTCGTGCGGAAGTGTTACGAGCGGGGGGAAGGGGTTCTCCGGCGGCGGGTTTCGATGTCCTTGACGGCGGCTTGACACATGTCAGTCCGCTCGGCGGTCACGGAACCGCAGAGTTGCCTAGAGTGCCAATAGCGCGGTTATCGTCGGCAGTCCAACCTACTCCGTTGGTCGATCGACAATTCAGTCGCCGCCCATCTGATACTCGAACGCTTGACGAACAAGCCCTATCACGTAGTTGAAGTCCGATTCTTCGTTGAGTCCGACCTCGGTCACCCCGTTGCCCCAATGGCCCTTCCTGCTGACGTCCCAAGCGAGGCCTCGTTCGTCATGAAGTGCCTCCAGCGGAATATTCAGGCTCAGTCGCAGCCGCCCCTTTTGCGGAACCACGTCTACGAAGTTCGTCTCTGCCTTGAACGCCACGTAGTGCTTGAGGAAGTGACGCGTAATACCCGGGTCCAGCGCGAGCGCCTCGTTGCTGAATTGCTCAAACAGTTGCCGGCGCTTCGGTGGCAGTAGGTGCGGGTGGTCCTCGATGGAAAAGTCAGACGCGGCTCGCTGCTGCTGGAATTCGGCAATGACGTTGTCCGGAAGTTCAGGCCGGGGCCAGACCGCGATCGCGTCCTCGGCGAGGCGCTCTGCGCGCTTCTCTATCTCCGACACGTTCCAGGTCGCCAAGTGCCCGAGCCCTTTGTTGAGTCGAAGCGGGCTGTCTCTGAAACCGCCCTCCATGTCGCGCTTGGTCTCGAATGAGTGGTCGGAGTATTCCGAGTTGTAGCCCGTAAGCGTCAGGTTGCCGAGCGTGTGCAGATGTTTCTGCTGGAGATCGGCCCAGTCGGGCCCCAAGGCTTCACGCCACTCCTCCGAGAGGTTCTCGTTCTGGGGAAGGATGTGTTCGATGGTGTAATCCTCGATGGTCACGTGCTCCTTGCGGCCGTGGTTCTCCAGCAGTCGCAGGAAGTAGGACCGGCGCCGGAAGTTGTAGAGGTCTGTGGTCTTGAGCGACGCCCGAAACTCGATGTCGGTCGGGAACGATCGGTAGCTCTTCAGGCTGAGGAAGTGCGCCTTGACGCTGTCGACGTAGCGGTCCTTCCGGATGGCGGCGCTGAAACTGGCGAACGTCTTGTTCAGTGAGTTGGTCGGAATGCGGCAAACCGCGCGCCGGAAGATGTACGCCGTCACCATCTGAACGATTTCGTGCAGCTCGTCGCGGTCGAGGACGCCAAGCTCATAGTCCGTATAGGCCTCCAGGAGGAACGGATAGACCACGTCGGCCTTGATCTGATCCAGGTCCTTGAACGCACGGCGCAACTTCGGATCGGGCTCCTTGCCGAGGGCCATCGCGCAGTACCGTCGCGCATATTGCCGCAACTCGACGACGAGCGATTGGATCGTCTCGTCGGCGTTCGTGTTGACGACTGCGTGGTCCTTGAACGCCTCGTAGATGTCGTCGAGTCGAGGGATGTCGCCGGTGTTGATCGTCAGGTAGTGGCGGACGAACTCGTCAAATTGGCTCTCGTCGGCACCGGAGAACTCGAGTTCCATCGGTCGCCAATAAGCGGTGTAGACCTTCTCTTGCTCCTTGGTTGGCAGATCCATAAGGACGTAGTTCCGGATCAGATCCGCCTGCGACAGCTTCTTACCCGTCGAGTTCATCGCCTCAAAGACGAGCTGCGGATTGTCGACACCGCGCTCAAGCTTGACATCAACCACGACTAGCTTGTCGAGACCGCGACACACAACGGCGAGGTCGAGTTTCGGATCCGCGAGCCGCTGCTGAAAATACGCGTAGTTGTCGGCCACGCGAGTCACAAGGCCATCGGTTGGCTCGACCCCTTGAAGGAGTGAGATCAAGGCATCTTTGTCGTTCTGCGACAGGATCAGCTTGAACTGACGTTCACCCTCTTCGTCGTCATTGAGCAGGTAGCGGTTGCGGATCTTCTTGGGGGAAAACCCATCCCAAGGCTCACGCGCATCTTCGGGAAGGGCCTCAAGCTGCGCCGCCAAAGCCGTCAGGATGAGGGTCACCGTTGTTATCCGTTGCTGGCCGTCGATGATGAGATCGGGCTCTGCGGAGGTGTTGGTCGACTGGTCTTTGGCTACGTACACGATCGAGCCGGTGAAGTGCGCTCCAAGTCTCAGGTTGGCCCCGGCCCGCAGAATGTCTGCCCACAACTGAGCGCACTCCGAGTCTTGCCAGGAGTAGACCCGTTGGTAGATCGGCACAATGAACTGACTACTCGCCTTGAGCAACGTCAGCAGATGTGAGTCGACAGCTTTCATCCGTTACCTCCTGCAGATCATGAGGAATCTAACCAGCACCGCAAGCGGACTCGTGATCACGCCGTGATCACGCGTAGGTTGCGAGGCGACAACCTGCCGCGACACGGACGGCACTTCGCGGGGCGGCAGTGGCTCATTGACCTGCGGGAACGGCCCGGGTCAGCACTGCGCGACACTGGTCGACACTCACCTGAGCCGACTTGAAATCCGTCGCACCAACACGTCAGCGATGGCAAGAAACCCTAGATCGTCGACTATCGCGACGAGCGGTCATCGGAGGGCGTGGCCGTGGCGGATCGCCTCTTCGACCAGCGCCGAGCAAGTCGCCAACATGACTGCCTCGTTCCGTTCACGCGAGCGGTTGTACAACCACTCGGGCACCTGGGCATTGGTCTTGCGGAAGCCGAGGATGCAATCCTGCGCAGCGCGGCACTCGTCGTCGGTGATCTCATTCGGCTCTGCGAGTCCGCGCCGCCAAAGATCGGCTACCTTCGCCTCGGCGGACTCCTTGTTCGAAGCGCTCGTCAGGTGCGCCTGGATTTCGTTAACGGCGGTGACTACGATGGGCGCGAGAGGTGCTGCGATGGCAAAGACGAAGTTCCATACGGAGTACCCGAGCACGCCGCCGGCAGCGAATGCACCGACGATCCCGGCGCCCAGCATCCAGGCCAGGCTTCGCGCATAGGACGTATGCAGGCTGACGCCGTAGTCGAGGTTGGCTCGCTGACAGATGAGCACGTCGAGGGGCCGAACGATGCTGCTGATCGTCTTGGGTCGGTACCAATCAGCGAGACCATCTAGCGAGCCGCGTCCGGCCGCCTCGGTGATCGCCCATTCGGAAGGGCGATCCGCCAGGAAGTCGTGCCACCGCAGCTGAAACAGACCCGTATCGAAGTGTTCTTGGATGCTGGCGGCTTGGCCGATGCTCGTTCGCTCGCGCAACTCCGCGACACTGACCCACGTGCCCATCGCCAACGCCGCGACGCCGCCGATGTAGTTGCGAGAATCAGGAACGATTGCACCTACGAGAATCGTAGCGATCGTCACCAGGAACAGGGTGGCGAGCCGTCGGTCGCTGCTTCGCTTGACTTCTGCGTACAGCTGACGTTGGGCTGCCAGCAGCCGAAGGCAGGCATCCGAGTTCTGTTGCTCGGTAATAGGTGGTTCAGTGCGTCGTTGCACTATCTGAAACCCCTGTCGTGCCGGCTCATGCCCGTCGGCGGCCTCGATCATGGGCGTGGCATTCGCCATCCGAAGAGTTCGCGCCACTTCTCAACAGCTGCGCGTTCCTTACCCTCCTGCTCCAGCAACAGTGCTTCTTCGGCGGTTGTTAGCCATCCTCGAACAACATCGGCGAGCGTTCGACGCTGCGTTTCACTGACCTCCGCATTTACGTCCTCGCCCAGTCCCGCTGGATCCGGCCAGTCAACCGTAAGTTGATCCGCGGCCGATGCGAGAAAGAAGCGAATTTCGTCTCGATAGCGCGCACAGGGCGGCAGCACTAGCCGGAGCACCATGACTTCAAGCAAGAACGAGGGGCAGATCGGTTCGTCGAAGTGGCGGTTGATGCCCTTGATCATTTTGACTAGGGGAACGAACTTGCCGTCGCACTCCTTGTTCATCGCCGTGACCATCGTCTTATGCACCGTTGGATCAGTTGCCATCCAGCTGCGGCCGTTCGGCATGACGTAACCACCGCCGTCGCGGGGGAAGACAGGTGCAATCTCGTAGGACGCGACGTCCTCACCGGTGTAGTTGACGGTGACGACGTTGTCGTCGAGCGTTAGGTCACTCCATCGCGTCGCGAGTACCTCGTAGAGCGCCTTGAGAGCATCCGTGGGCGAGCTGTCGGCGAGGTAACCCTGCGGTCCGGCGGGGTCGATGACGACGAAGATATCGACGTCCTTCAACTTTTTTGTCTTGGTGTGCCGCGAGTAACTACCAGTAAGAAAGTGGTCCTTGAGCTTCCACGCCGCTTCCACGTGCTCTCGGACTAGCTCGTGCCGAGACTTGGCGAGTGCTTGCTCGGTCTCAGTGATCTCAAGCGTTTGCTTGAGGTTGTCGAAGGCCTCGTCGACGTATCCCATGGCGACCTCGTTAGTTCGTGTAGTAGCGAAGGTGTGCTGAGGCGTGCGGCGCTGCGGCGAGCGTGCCGAAACTAAACGAACGCATGCCCGAGGTCGCCGCGCGCGTGGCCGGTCCCCAGCCAGGTTGGTCGCTGTGGGCGCCGTTGTAGGTGCAGAAGAGCCGGTAGGTAGTGCCTGCTGGGACCCGTTTCATCTTGGTCATGTAGACGGCCAACGCGGCCCTGTCCGCAGTGAACTTCCGGTCGCCCTCGCCGGTGCCCGAGTAGCTCACTGGGAATTCAACGATCGGGTCGACCCGTCCCGAGGGCTGATGACACTCAAGCGCAACACAGCTGAGTGACCCCTCCTTGATCCATTCGCCGATCGCGTGCTGGTCGGTGTCCCAGTCGGCGAAGAGCCGTGTGGTGTCGATACCGACGCTGCCGAGAATGTCTGCGATCGAGCCGAGGATGACGTCGGCCAAGTACGTCGCGGTATGCGTGCGAGTGAATGTCGAGGTGGACGTCGACGTGTAAGTCACTGATCGCTCCCCAAGCGACCGACCGCTGAGTGGTCGACGAGGTTCCCCGCCTTGCCCTCCGCGCTCGCTTTACGTACCGCTGGCGCTTCGGTCGTGACGTGCGCACAATCCTCGACGGCTGTCCGCGCCGCGTCAGCCAAAGGCGCCGGGGCCGGGAGATAGAGGCTCCAGTCGGTTGTCGCAGAGCCCCCACCCGGCACCGGATTGAGGTTTTCCTCGATCGTCAGCGCCGCATCCGAGGTAACGACGCGGATCTCCACCTCTAGGGCTTCGTCGGAAAGCATCAGCGGCGTCTTCTCGAGGTGACCTCCGGCTACGAGGGCGGTGCCCAGACCAGCCAGAGGGGCAAGTTCCGCGCGAACGCTGCCGTCTTGGATGGACGGGCTTCTCTCGAGCGTGTCGGCAAGAAGTTGTACGACCACCTGCCATGCCTCCGATGCGCCGCGAACCGGCGCGGCCGCAATCGATCTATGCCGCAGCATGGCCGTCTCCTTCCTTGAAGTCCGAGCTCTCGGTTGCCGTCGTGGCTCCTGCTAAGAGGTCCTTCACGGTCAAGGTCCCGGGGTCCAGCACCGTCTCGATTCGACTGAGCATCGCTTCCGTCACGGCCTTGCGAATGCGTCGGCCGTCGATGCCTGCGAGCTTCGTCGCCACGCGTTTGAGGCCGGCGTCGTATGCGAGGTCCGCCAAGGGTGGGTAAGCCTGGCCCATTCCCGTCAGCGTCCTCTGCAGGATTGCCAGAGCGCCGTCTTTATCGGGTGCAGGAACCTCGATGGCGACGTCGGCCCGAGAGAGGAATGCCGCATCGAGTGCGCGGGTGAAGTTACTCGTTGCGACGATGAATAGTTGAGGCGTGCGGACCGCGTTGGCGTCCAAGGCGGTAAGCACCGCATCAGTCGCGCGGTGAACGTCGGCGGGGTTGGCGGCCAGTGACGCTTCGCTGCGCGCGACGGCCATTGACTCGACTTCATCGAGCAGAACGACGGTTGGAATGCCGTCGTCGGCGAGGCGCGGGATGTGCTCACCGAGCAATTCGGCGACCTTGCGCTGGCTTTGACCGTGCTCAGCGCTCATCAGCCCATGTGGGTTGACTTCGATGAAACGGGTCTTCTTCGCGGAGGTAAGGGGCGCCAACTGCGCGGCGAGGCCACGCGCGAGGGTTGTCTTGCCCGTACCCGGAGGTCCGAACAGCACGGCGAGCCCGTGCAAGGCCGTAACCTCGAAGGGCAGATTCGGTCGCAACGAGAGCGCGAGGAGCGCAGACCGGAGCAATCTGTCCTTGACGGTCGGCGGCACCACGATGGAGTCCCACAAGGGTTCGTACGCTGCATCGGGCATGACGCGGCACTGGGTGATCGTCTCGGCTACGTCCACGGTGCGTTCTCCTTAGCGGTGATGCGAAGTACTATGCACTCATGCAGTGTTCTGTGCAAGCGTCTTCCTCCATTCGCATTCCAGTCTCGGTCGAGTCGCTCTACGGTGAGCCGATGGCGGGCCCGCGTGAACCCTCGCAGCTAGCGCCGACGAAAACTGGGAGGAGTGGTGATCGCAAGGTTCCTCGGGAGCGCATTCCCATGGCTGTCGATCGGGTCGGACAGGACACGCCGGCCGTCGGACGTGTTCTGCGCCACGCACGTCAGCACCGCGGGTTGTCGTTGCGTGAGGTCGAGCGGATAACCGGACGGTCCAATGCTTACTTGTCGCAAGTCGAGCGAGGACTGATCAAGAAGCCGGACCCCCTCGTTCTCCTTGAGTTGGCGGACCTCTACCGGCTTGACTTCGACTCTCTTGCTGAATGGGCGGGGTTGACTCCGAATGTCGGCGGCGCCGGGGTCGCCGGCGCTGTCGACGCCTACTCGGACCAGACCTTCAAACGGCTGCTTCGTCTGGTAAAGCAGCTGAACCCACGACAGCGTGCTCAGGTCCTCGCCGTCGTCGAGGACGTCCTTCGGTCGCAGTAGCCGATCGAGACGCGCGGGCCACGGATTCCCGCTTAGACGATCGCGAGTCGACGGTTTGCGGACGGTGCTCGGACCGTTTCCAAGACCGGTTCCCAAATTTGTTCGCGCTGGCTGCGCCGGCCAAGATCATCGGTGATGCCGCGCGGCATCACCGACCGTCGAGGACCGCGGCGAACGGTTCACAACGGCGTCCTAGATCGCTACGGCCGCGCTCACGTGGAGTAAAATTCGAGGTGAGGAGCCGTGCGCGCGAGGTTCAACTCCCCCCTCGCCCACAACATCTGTGCAGGTCAGGCCACATCTGCCCGCCGCGAAAATTGGCGGCTTCCACCCAGCTTCTACCGGACGATGTCGCGTGCGATCTCATGTCACCCCGGCCCGCATCATTCGGTGTCGCCGCTGTCCGTTGTCGCCGCAGTCACGTACGTCGCCGCGAGCACGCGGCTGGGCTGGCCGGGAGGCTCCCCGAGCAGTTCCTCGATGCTCCGCAGGCCGTAGGCGTACTGCAGCTTCAGGAGTACCGAAAGCTGCGGGTCGGGCCGGTCCTGCCGCTCGATCTCACTCAGCAGGGTCCGTCCAATCCCGGCGACGCGTGCGGCCTCGCGAAGCGACATCCCGCGTGCCTTGCGCAGCTCCCTCAACCGAGGGCCGATGCGAAGGGTCGGGTGTCCGGCCAGGCGGACACCTCCGGCGCCGGGGGCGCCGGTTCGCCGTGGCCGATCCGAGTCGTGAAGAACTCGTCGATCTATACAAACTCGCTGTCGACGAGTACCGCTTTCAGGTCAACCTGAATTGGGATCGCTCGAAGTACTTCTTGGCCTTCAACACCGCGGTGATCGGAGTCGGTGCGGGCCTCATCAAGGTCGGCCACAATGTGGCAACCCCGCCGCTGGTCGAGCACCGGTAAGAGACGCCTGGCGCGACGGTGCGGCGTGTCGTTTCAGCTATAAGTCTCGGAATCCGACACTTTCTACATGACAAGCGGTTTGCGCGTGTCTTCGCGGTGGCTTGCGCTACTGCTGGTCGCGGGTGTGGTGGAGGCGGCCCTCGCCCTGGTGCTGCGGCTCGAGGACGTGCATCGCCTCGTGGGTGGTGAAGCGACGCTGGAGACGGTGCTCGCGGCGGTCGGGCTTGGCTGGCTGATCGTGTTGCTGCTCGCGATGGCGGGAGTGTCCCGCACCGTGTATGCGGCTCGGCGGAGCTTGGCGATCAGCGAGACCGCGGTGGCCGACGTGGCGTCCACGAGCCGGGATTGGGTGTGGGAGGCCGACCGCGACCTGCGCTTGACCTATTGCAGCCCGCGGGTGGCCGACCAGCTCGGCTACTCGGCGGAGGACTTGCTCGGCGTTGCCATGCCCACGTTGATGACACCGGACAGCGAGGCCGAGGCGCGCCGCATCGCATCCGAGGCGGTCGCGAGCGGGCGGGGATGGCACGACGTGGAACTCGACTGGCGTCACGCCGACGGCCATGTGGTGACGTTGCAAGGCAGCGCCGAGCCGATCATCGACCCGCAGGGACAGGTCGTCGGGTTTCGCGGCAGCCGACGGCTCGTCACCGAAGCGATGACCGTGGAGCGCGCCATCATCGCCGCCCGCAGCCGCATTCAGACGACGGTCGCCGAGCGCGCGATCGACACCGCGCTCCAGCCCATCGTCGACGTGACCACCGGACGGCTGTGTGGTACCGAAGCGCTTGCTCGGTTCCGCGACGGGCGTGGCCCCGATCAGTGGTTCGCCGACGCACGCGAATGCGGCTCGAGCCTCGACTTGGATCGGCTCGCGTTCGACACCGGTGCTCAGGTCATCGGCGCGCTGCCTGCGGACGCGTACCTGTCGATCAACGCGACCCCGGAACTGATCCTCGACGAGCGGTGGCGGGAAACACTGCTTACCGGGGATTTCCCGCTGGAGCGGCTCGTCGTCGAGATCACCGAGCACGTCGAGATCAGCAGTTACGACGCCCTCAACGCTGCGCTGCTGCCGCTGCGTGAGCGCGGAGTGCGACTGGCGATCGACGACACCGGAGCGGGCTACGCCTCCTTCAGCCATGTGCTCCAACTCCGGCCCGACATCATCAAGATCGATCGGTCCCTCATCGGCTACCTCGCCGACGACCCCGCCCGACGCTCGCTCGTCACCGCTCTCGTCCTCCTCGCGCTCGACCTCGGCGCCGCACTGACCGCCGAAGGAGTCGAGACCGCCGCCGAACTACACGCCCTCACAACCCTCGGCGTCGACAACGCCCAGGGCTACTTCCTCGGCAAACCCACCACCGACCGGCGCCACTGGAACACCTGGACCGGCAAAACCTGGACCACCAGGACATCGTCGACTTCACCGTCGAACACCGGCACCCGGTGACACCACTGCTAGGCGACACGGCACAAATTGACTAGAAGCGACGGACAATCGTTCGAGTCAGTCGTATTGCCGATGTGCCGACATCCCCTTAGTTATGGGTCACTTGCGCGCGGCGGGCCACAAGCCGGGTATCCCGGTCGCGCTCGCCTGCGCCGCCATCGCGATCTTCTCCGTCTGGATCGGCTTCGGCGTCGGTGGCCCCACCGTCACCAAGGTCGTCGACGACCTCTCGACGCTCCTCGCTGCCGCGGCCGCCGCGGTCGCGTGCCAGCGGGCCAGTAAGCGGGTCAGCGCGCGACACCGCCGATTCTGGCTCCTGCTCGGCGCCGCGAGCGCAGCGTGGGCTTTCGCCGAGGGCGCCTGGGCGGTGTACGACCTCATTCTCGACGTCGACGTACCGGTTCCGTCGTACGCCGATCTCGGCTATCTCGGCGCTATCCCGCTCGCCGTTGCCGGACTGCTGTGCCACCCCGCGCACCGGCACACCGCTGCCGCCCGCGCGCGGGCGATCCTCGACGGCTCGATCCTCGCGACCGCGTTGCTCTTCCTCAACTGGACGTTCGTGCTCGGTCCGGTCTGGCGCGAGAACGACATGACCACCGCGACCGGGCTCGTCTCCGTCGGCTATCCGTTCGGCGACGTCGTCATCCTGTTCCTGCTCGTCCGGGTCCTGCTGCGCCTCGACGGTGCACATCGGCGCGCGGTCGGCTACGTCTTGCTCGGCCTGTTCGCAATGGCCGTCTCCGACAGCGCTTACACCTACCTCACCGCGGTCCGTGGCTACACCACGGGCAACCTGATCGACGTCGGTTGGCTAGCCGCGTACGCCGCGATCGCCGTTGGCGCCTGCGCCGCACGGGCCGAGACGAATACGCAGCCCGTATACGAGCGGCACTCGCTCGACGCGCCGTCATCAGCCAGCGCTCTCGTGCCGTTCGCGCCGCTGTTCCTCGCCCTCGGTGTCCTCACCGTCCGGGTACAACACGGTACGGCGATCGACACCGCCTCGCTGTTGCTCGCCTTTGCTCTCACCGGTCTCGTCTTGGTCCGCCAAAGCATCGCCGTCGTCAGCCCAGCGGGCCGATCATGACCGCGCCCGAGTATCGGCCGGCGATGACCCCGTTGGAGCAACAACTCGCGGTGGTCCAGTTCGATCTCGCGAACGCACGCAACCGACGCCAGGATCAGCTCGACATCGCCCAGCGGCGCACGTACCGACTCGCGTCAGTGCTCGGTATGGCCGCCGCCGCGCTCGCCCTCTACGACCTCACGCTGCTGGCCAGGATGGGACACGGCTAAGTCGTCACCGTCCCCTCGCCCACCACATCCGTGCTTTACGCCGCGGGTGTTCGTGGCCGGGACTAGTCACGGGGCCGCCGAAGTCCTAAGACCATCGTCCAATAGCGCAACGAGCTGCTCCGAGAACACGCTCCGTCCGTGCGGCCACTACGGCCGCCGGGGAGGTGAAGCCAGGTGTCAGCGACCGCACGCTTCGCTCGACTGTGGCCGTATCGGGTTCTGCTACCTGTCGCGGTGGCGACGTCCATCGTTGCCTTCGCCCCGGGCCAGCTCGCCGCACACGCAGCGGGCGGCACGGCGACGGGGGCTGACCTGCAGATGTCCGGATCCGCCAGTAACGCGTCACCGCACACCGGTGACACCTTCACGCTCACGTACCTGGTGAAGAACAACGGGCCGCAGACCGCGACCGGCGCGACCTTCCTCGACCCGGACGCGTTCATGGACACGGGCGCGACCGTGAACGGCAACGCCGCCGCCTGCGGCTTCATCACGGACGCGACGACGTTTCAGCAGGACATGCAGTGCAGCCTCGGCGACTTGGCGTCGGGTGCGCAGGTGACCGTCGTCGAGAACGCCGTCGCAGGTAGTTGCGTCTGTCAGTTCGTGCTCACCCCGACCGTGACGTCGACGGTGACCGACCCGAACCTGACGAACAACACGCCGTCGATCACGATCAAGGTTCAAGCCTCGACGACGACGACCACGACCGGCGGCGGAGGCGGCGGAGGCGGCGGCACGACGACCACTCCGAGTGGCGCGGACATCCAGGTGTCCGGATCGTCGAATCTCGGTGCGCCGCTGGAGGGGCAGGCCTACACCTACACCTACCAGGTGAAAAACGCCGGGCCGACTAGCGCCTCGTCGGTGACGTTCACGGACGACCTCGCCGAGGGCCGAAGCGTAACCAACAACCCAACCCCCGGCGCGACACTCGTTGCCGCTGCGGTCAACGCCGACCCCACCCTGTGCAGCTCTGCCAGCGACGGTGCGTTCGGCACGCTGGTCACCTGCACGATGACCATCGCCGCCGGCGGCCAGGCCACCATCACACTGAACGTCGACGCGCCGATCGCCGAGACCGGGACCGGCACGTATTCGACCACGGGGAGCGCGACCTCGACCCTCGCCGATCCCAACACTGCCAACAACGCCACGACGGTCACGATCAAGATCACAGCGGGTCCGGCACTCGTGGCCGCGCCCTGCGCCACCGTGACGAGCGCGACGACGTCGAGCATCCCTCGCGCCAGCACGAACCAGGGTGCATCCGGGACGGAGACGATGTCGGCGCTGGTCACCAGCTGCTCGTCACTGACGCAAACCGGGCTCACATTCAAGTTTGTCGCCGGCCCGTACGTGTCTCCCGACGGCTTTGTGTCATTCCAATACTCGTGGGTGTTCACCTGCGGGACGGGTCCCCTCAGCCTGTCGCCCGGAGCAACCGTCGGAGTCACGTGCAACGTCGCGTACCAGATCGGACCGGACGTCGTGGTCAACGGGCAGGGCGCGGCCACCGTCTACAACGCCGACGGCACGGCACTGGCGTCGCAGACCTACTTCTGGGCCATCGACACCAGCTTTGCCGTTCAACCGGCCCCGCCGCCGAAGTGCCCGGGGACGATCAGTTGCCCTCCGGGCGCGTGAGAGCAACGTCGTAACGGCGGTCACAACGAGTGGCCCCCCGTCCTTCCGTCAACATCGGAAGGACGAGGGGCCACTTCGGTAGCCCGACCTGTTCAACCGCCGAGCGACTTCTCGCAGAAGGGGTCTCCAGAGGCGGCGACGCCCACGAACATTCCGCTGACGCCTTGCGCCGACGCGTTCGCCATCGCGACGCTGAACATCGTCGGATCCTTGACCATGTTGCAGCCGCCGATCAGTCCGGTGCCGGGAGCCGCCCCGCCCGCCGCGGCCGCCGGGCTGGCAGCCAGTACCGTGCCGCCGAAGCCGAGCGCCACGGCCAGGGCGATCTTCGCCAGTGTGGTGTTGGTCATCGCATTCGCTCCTCTTGCTGTCGTTGGTGACGGACTTTGGTTCGCGCTCGCGGGCGGTCAGGCGCCGTCCGGGTAGACGGCCCATCCGCTGACGGAGCCGTCGGGGTCGATGGTTTCCGACCAGTCGGTCGTGCACAGAGGCCGCGCCTGGTCGTAGTCGGAGCACCACTCGCCGGCGTTCGCGTTGTTCAGTACGACTTGGGCGTCCGGCGGTTCGCTGACGGTGCCGGAGTAGTTGTCTCGACCGCCCGTGGTGGTCGTCGAGGACGGGCCGTTGTCGACACCGGGGAAGTTCTTGTTGGTCAGGTGAACGCCGCTGAGGGTGAACTGGCCGAAGCACGGACACGAGTACGACGCGGTGTAGTGCGTGACGGTCGCCGCTGGTGCGCCGGCCGACGCCGCGAGCGGGTTGGCGAACGTGACAGCCGCGACGATCGCGGCTAAGAGCAGTGGCTGTTTCATGACGCGCCTCTCTCTGCGCTGGTCGTGGGACGGTGAATCTCGGACTCGAGGACCGGTCGGAGGACGCGAACGCCGGCTCGACCCGCGGCCAAGGCGTCCACGGCGGCGTCAGCAGAACGAAGCGGGTCGAATGCCCATCCCTGCAGCGTCAGGGCCGTCGACTGCTCGTCGCGCAGGACCGACAGGCTGGTTACGCCGAGGGCGGCCAGTCGTTGCGCGACGGCTGGACCGACCTCGGCCGCGGGGTCCTCGTTGGCAACGAGCAACACCAGAGTCCCCACCGCGCCCCCTCGTGATCCGCCGGTTGTTGCCGGCTGGCGGTGACGTTAGGGCTGCGCAGCGATGCCGATCATCCGGGAGGTCCCGCATCCGCAGGCGCACTCGATGCGTCGTTGAGGCGGTGCGCAAGTTCGGTGCGGTTCCTGGCGCCGACTTTGGTGAGAATGTTCGAGATATGGCGTTCGACGGTTTTGCGGGACAGGAACAGCGCGCCGGCGATCTCCGGATTGGACTGGCCGGCGACGACCAGCTTGGCGATCTCCAGCTCGCGCTCGGTCAGCGGTGTGGCATGTCCGCCGCGCCGCCAGGTGCGGACGCCAAGTGCACGCAGTTGCTGTACGGCGAGTTGCTGCTCGCTCAACGCCCCGATCGACTCGGCCGTGCGCGCGGCCGCGCGCAGTTGTGCGATGCCGGCGGAACGGTCGACGCGCGACGCGGCGAGTGCCGCGTCGATCTCGACCCACAACCGCATCAGCTCGTAACCGACCGCGGCGGCATCGGAACCGGCCGCGACGAACAACGGCAAGCTGTCGGCCGGTGCGTCATGCATCGTCAGCAGTGCAGCGACGTAGCGGCGGCGCGCCGCGGGCCCACCGCGCGGACTGGGATGGGTCGCATCCCAACGTTCCAGCGATGCCCGCGCACCGGCAATGTCACCGGCGCGCGCTTGTGCCTCGGCGGCATGCAGGACCGACTCCCACAGGCAACGACCACATCCCGCCCGATCGGCATCGTCGGCCATCGGGAGCAGCAGCGCGGTCAGATCCGCGGCGCTGGGCTTGGCGAACCTGCCGACGAGCCAGATGTGCAGCAGCCTGATCACCAGTCGAAAGTGCGGGTCGGGCTCGGCCGCGATCGCTTGTGCAATCACCTCGACATTGCGATGCCACTCGGTGCGGCTGGCGTCGATACTGGCCGCCACGGCTCGCAGTTGGGCGATGGTGAACCGCCGCGGCGGACCGACCCGCGCCGCCAGTGTGACGGCCTGATCCATATACGCGGCGGCCTCGTCCAACCGGCCGCGGTGGTGCGCGATCCAGCCGACCCAATGGGTCGCCTCGACCTCGATGCTCGGCAGCATGCGTCGGCGGGCCTCTTCGAGCAGCCGGTGGGCGCGCGGCTCGGCGGCCCGCGGCGTGCCGTCGAACTGCAGCATGGAGAACACCTGGTCCGACGCCGCGGTAAGTGCTTCCGCGGGTTCCCGCGCGCCGGCGCGGATCAGGTCTGCGCAGCTCGCGACCGTGTCCGCGTCCGCGCGGCGGATCGCCGCGTCGAGCTTGGCTCGCATCGCCTGGACATAGGCGACGCATTCCTCGTCGGTGAGGTGCTCGACGCCACCGGCGCGCTCGACCATTCTTTGCGCGACCGCGGCGGACCGGTCGACGAGCGGCCTGGCTTCGCTCACCAGGTTTTCCAGCCATAGCAGCGACAGCGCCTCGTAGGCGTCCGCTTCGATCGTGACCGCGGGATCGTCGCCGGCCTGTTCTCGCGCCTTCGCCACGAACACGTGGACGTCCGCGGCACGACCCGCCCGGAAAGCCGCTGCCGCTGCCGCGAGCGCCGCGCGGGTGCGCTCACCTTTCTCGCGCGGACCGTCCGCCAACGCGGCCCAGCGTTCGAACGCGACGGTCCACTCACCCAACTCCGAAGCGAGTACGGCAACCTCCCGTTGCAGGTCCGTACCGGCGCCGGCGGCGTCGGCGAACGCGCCGACCGTCGCCAACCCGTCGCTGCCCAACAGCCGTCGTTGTGGAGACCGCGCGACGCGCAATGCGAGCTCCGTACCTTCGAGGCCGGCGGCCGCGCGATGTTCGAGGGCACGCAACAACTGGCGAACGTCATCACCGGCGTTGTCCTCGAGCCAGGACGCCAGCAACCGGTGCAGCCGCCGCTGCTCGTCGTCGGGAAGTTCCGCTCGCGCTGTCTCCCGGATCAGGTCGTGTGCGACCCGGACACCACCGGCGTCGTGAACCACGAGAGCCCGGTCGACGAGCATGGCCTCGGCCGACCGTACTCGTTCCGCGGCCCAGTCGAGCAACTGCATGATGTCCTGCATTCGCAGCGGTTGCGCGACGACGACGAGCAGTCCGAACAATTCGGCGGCATCGCTGTCGAGGCGGGTGAGCCGGACACGGATCAGGGCGGACGGACGCGACTCGGAGCGATCGCCGATCAGCGTCTTCATCCAGAACGGCGAGCCTTCGGCTCGGCGCCACAATCGCTGCGCCTCCGCCGGCCCCAGGTCCGCCGCGAGCAGGCAGGCGAGATCGATGCCCTCGTTCTGGTCGAGCGGTCCCAGCACGACGTCTTCGAAACACTCGGGCTCCAGCAATCCGCGAAGACCCGAGGTGAACGCGTTCGTCGGGACCGACGGGCGTCCCGCGCACAGCACGAGGAGGCGTAAGCCGGCCGAGCGCGCGCCGGCGAGCACGTACTGCAGCAGCGAGAGCGTTTGCGTATCGGCCCACTGAATGTCGTCGACGATCACCGTCAACGATCCGGCCAGCGCGGTGCACCGGTACGCCGCCTCGAACAGTCGCACGGTCTCCAGCGCCCGGCCTGCCGCGCCGACCTCGCCCAGAAGCAATGCGTCGAGCCGTTCGCCTTCGTCGGGCACGGCTGACAGCGCACGCAGCAAGCCGCCCGCCGCGCTCAACGGGATCTCCGACGCCAGCTCGTAACCGCGTAGCTCGACCCGGGGCGTCTGCAGCCCGCGCGCGAACTCGGCCAGCAGTCGCGTCTTGCCCAGACCCGGCTCAGCGGTGACAACCGCCGCGGCCGGTCGTCCGGAGCCGGCTAGCTGCGCGAGCGCGCTCAACTTTTCCAGCTCGACCGTCCGCCCGACGAATGATCGGTCCCGGGACGGGTCTGCGGACACGGCCCAACCTAAACCGACCGACCGGTCCGTGCCACCCCTACGGACGAGGACTTGGCAGAAGCGGCTGCGTGACGCCTAGCGGCAGGCGAAGCCCCAGGTCCGGCCGTAGTCGGACGAGCACCACATCGCTTGCTTCGGTGTGAAGACGTCCTGCTGCGCAGCGCTCGGTCCGCCGGGCGACACCGGGGCGAGCACGAACAGGCTGCCGTTCGGGGCGAGGGTCACCGTACGGCGCACCCACTCGTAATTGGCTGGGGCTCGCAACACCGGGCGGCTCGCCGTCCACTGCCGGCCGTCGTCCCGGCTGACGTAGTCGCGTTCGTACGTTCCTCGCGCGGTGTCGTAGAAGACGTCTGCGACGACCACCCTCGGCAGCAGCGGGTTCGTCACGACGGCAATGTCGGGCCGGTCACCATGCACCCGCGCGACGTCGCGTGCCGCCTTCGCGGCGAGCGACCAGCCGTGGAAGCTGCGGCCACCGTCGGTCGACTCGAGCCAACCGAGGCCTTTGTGCGAATCGTTGGTGGATTCCTCGACGAACATTCGTCCGGTCGTACCGAAATCGCCCGCGAGCACGAGCGGACCGAGAGCGCTGTTCACCGGGAACGTGTGCAGAACCCGGGAACAGTCGAGATCCAGCGTGCAGCTGCGGACCGACGCGATGTCGGTGAAGTACGCGAGCGGATCCTCGACCTCGGCGACGCCGACGAGCTGGATTCCCTTGTACGCGCGCGCGGCGTACGCGAACTGCAGCGACCACGCGGGATTCGCGCCGTTCTCGCTCGTCGTCATCGGGCCGTCGAAGCGGTCCGGCTTCGTCCGGTTGCCGAGCGCGATCGGGTCACCGGTCAGCGTCGAAGCGCCGGCCGGGCCGGGCCGCGGATCGGCATAAGCCGTGAACGGGCCGCCGATGTCGTTGCCGACGATCGGTGTGCTGAACGTCCACGTGTCGCCATCGTCGGTGGTCTTGTAAAGCCCGGTGATCTGGCCGTAGACCGACAGGTAGACCGTGTGGTCCTGCGCGTACCCGGCGGAATAGATCACCTCGTCGGGAACGGTTCCTTCGGACTCGACGTATCCGCCGCCGCTCTGGTTCGGGGGCGGTGCGTCGACCGACGGGATCGGCGGCAACCCGAGCGCCTTCATCGCCGTCCATGTCCGGCCGCCATCGTGCGAGACGACGACGTGCAGGACCCGGCTCGTCTCTTCCCCGGTCTGGCTGTCGCGGGTGATGTCGGCACGCACGCACATGGCACTCAGGCCTGCTTGCGCCGCGGGCGAGACGCCGAACGCCTGGCAGACGAGCTGCGGTTGCGCGGCGGCCGCGACCGGCCCGACTCCTGGCGTCAACGGGGCCACGGCGGCGGCAACGACGGCGCCACCGAGCAGCCGTCGTCGAGCGGATCGGACCGTGCCCCCCACAACCAACAGGATTTCGCCGCCGCCGCCCGTCTTCCTGCTCGGGCCCACCTACCTTGCTACCGGTACATCCGAGGCTTACCGTTTGCCCTGGCTTGTCCAGACTTATCCCAGTGTCTGGCCCGCCGGGGGAGGGTGTCGTGCGCGGCGGTTCGAGCAGTCGGGCGAGATCGCGCAAACCGCTGCGCGCGACGATTGCCGCCACCCTCCTGCTCGCCTGGGTTCCGGCCTGGCACGCCGCGTTCGGCACTACGAGCATCGCGGCCGCGAAGAAGCTGACCTCGCCGTTCCTGTCGCTCGCGACGAGCGGTGACCGGCAGCTCGTCATGGATCTGCGCAACGGCCGGCATCTCGTCCTGCCCACCGCCGTTCCGGTCCTCGGCCACCTGCCGGCGACTGCGGACGCGCAAGCCGAGTTGGGCGCCGAGCTGCCGATCGAGCCCACGCCGTTCAAGCCGAAGTCCAGCGGCCGCGACACGGTCCCGAACCCGCTGCTGCGACGTACGTCGTCCGCCGCGGCCGGGCAGGACCAACGCGCAAACCCAACGACGGCAACCGATCCGTGGGACCCGAAGCTCGCCGGGACCCGGCAGTCGGTCTTCTACCCGCCGGCTCAGATCAGCCACGGCCCCGGCACCGTGACCACCGTCCTCGGCGGTCGCTGCGACGGCCTGCCGGGCGGGCAGGCATCGGTCAGCCCGGGCAACGTCGTCGTCGACCGGGCCGGTCGGATCTTCTGGGTCGACGTCGGGTCCGACCTGCACGCGCAATCCGGGGTCTACATCCGCACCCTCGACCCCGACGGCACCGTCCGCACACTCGGCAATCTCAACGGTCCGCTCGAGGGGCGGTTGTTCCGCGGCTACTTCACGATCGAGAGCACCGACGTCCGCATCGTTCCCGACCAGTCCGGCGGCGTCTTCTACACCTTCAACCGGCTCGTCGACGACGGGCACCCGGCCGGCGCGGACTGGCAGGCCCGCGACGTCCCGGCCGGTGCGCCGGCGATCGGCCGGCTGCGCGCCGACGGCAGCAACCAGTTCGTCGCCGGGTCGCTCGGAGTGCCGGGCAGCCGCAACGACGGCGGCCCGGTCGCGAACGCCGCGTTCAACAACATCGCCGCGATGACCGCCGACGCCGACGGCAATCTGTACGTCGCCGATTCCAGTACGACGCTCATGGCCGACGCGAGCCTCACCGGCGGCGGATCGGGGCAGGCCGACGGACCCGCCGACCACCACTTCGGCAACGACCAACCGGGCTACGTCGCGGCCACGCTGATCCGCTACCTCAACCTCTCCAAGCACGCGGTGACCTTCTACGCCGGGACCGAGAACGAGGTCACGGTCGCCGCCGGGACGGTCGGGACGATCGCCGGCGACCCGGCCGGCCCGGCGCTGACCGACACGACGTTCGGTACGACCCCGTCGCCGGCGCCCGGTGATCCCGCCGAGCCGGCCGCGAGCGCCCACCTTCCGTTCATCGCCGGGATGGTTGCCACCCCGAACGGGCTCGCGCTGCTCGCGTCCAGCGAGACCTATCGCGGCGTCGGCGTCGGCTTCCCCACCGTCTGGGTCATCGACCACAGCGATGTCTACCTGCTCGGCCTCAACACCGGCAGCGCGTCCCGGCAGATGTACGGGACCAACGTCGCGGCCGGCGCGATCGTGAGCCTCGGCGGCGGCGCGCCCGGGTATGCCGGCGACGGAAGTCCGCTCACCAAGGCGCAGTTCGACGTACGGGACCACGACGGTTGGTTCTACGGCGACCTCACGCCCGACGGCCACGGTGGGCTACTCGTCGCCGACACCTACAACAACGCGGTCCGCGACATCTCCGCGACCGGCACGGTCCGGACCGTCGCGAGCGATCTCGACTACCCGATGGGCGCCGCCGCATCGCGCCAAGGCGTCGTCGTGTCGGACTGGGGCGCGAGCCGCCTCGTGGAGGTCGGGCCGACCGGTCGCACGAGCGTGCTCGCCGGCGACAGGCAAGCGGCGTACTGCGGTCTCGGATCCGCAGCTGCGGGCGACCTCGTCCGCCCGTCGGATCTGAGCGGCGGCGCGCTGACCCGCAACCGCGCGTTCCTCACCGGCGCCGATCTCGGCGACGCGGTCGACGCGGTTACCGACAGCCACGGCGTGACCTACGCCGCCATTCCCAACTACGGCGTCGTCGTGCGCATCGACGTGGACGGAACGGTGAGCGTCGCGGCCGGCACGCCGCGATCGTGCGCGGCCGTGCCGCCGATCTGGCAAGGCCTGTCGCTCGACTGCCAGCCGCCCGCGCGCGGCGCCGGGGACGGCGGCCGGCCGCAGGACGCGGTGCTCGAAGATCCCGAGAACCTGCTGCTCGACCAGTACGACAACCTCTACATCTCCGACGGCGACGCCGTGCGCTACGTCAACTTCTCCGCGCACACGCTGCGGCCGCAAGGAGTGCCGGTTCGTGCCGACAGCATCGGCACCGTCTACCGCCATCCGGTGAAACGGCTGCACCTGCCGATGTTCCCGACGGTGGGCAGTTGCGAAGACTTCTGCAACACCTACCTCGACATCGTCATCGGGCTCGGCGCGATGACCCTCGATCCGCATCGCGGCACGTTGTTCGTCGTTGACCAGCTCGACCAGCAGGTGCTCGCGGTCACCTACTGCGGCAAGGATTATCTGGTCGCCGGTCGCGCGCAGACACTGCTCACCCAGGTCTCGAACCTGCTCGGCGTGACGCCGGTGGTCGCTGCGCCGCTCGCCGACGGGAAGCCCGCGTACGACGTCGACATCGCACCGGCTGCTCTTGCCTATGACACTCGCCGGGACCTGCTGCTGATATCCGACGCGATGACGACGACCGCCGGCAACACGAGTGCCGGGCGGGTGCTCGCGGTGAACCTCGGCACTCGGGCCGTCGACCTGTGGGGTTACCCGCTCGCGCCGCGCACCATCGCGACCTACGCCGGCGGCGCCGCGTGCACCAACGGTCCGTTCTGCAGTTACGGCGACGGCAGCCATGCCCGGCAAGTCGCGTTCGCCGTGCCGTTCGGGCTCGACGTCGCGCCCGACGGCACGGTGTACGTCGCCGAGTCGACCAACCGGATCCGGCGGATCGGCAGCGACGGCGTCGTCGGCACGATCGCCGGAAACAGCTGGGACAGCTACGACATCTGGGGTTTCGGCAGCACGGCCAACGCCTGGTGGTACAGCGGCGGCGAATGCGCCGACGGCGGCCCGGCCACGACGGCCTGTTTCGCCGGCCTGCGCAGCCTGCACCTCGACGCCGCCGGCGACCTCATCGCCACCGACACGGCGAGCAACCGCGTTCGCCGGATCACTCGCGCGATGGCCGCGCCGTTGCGGGCGGACGCCGTACCGGATCGCGGCGCCGGTTGGGGTTTCACACCGGCGGTCCGGCTGCCCGACTTCGGCCAGGAGACCACCGACCCGAGCCTCACCGTCGACAGCCAGGGCAACGTCTACGTGATGGCGCCGGTGTCCGCGCCAAACCAGCCGCTGTCCGAAGCCCTCAATCTCTTCTTCGGTGGTTCCGCCCGGACGATGCCCTGCGCCGTCTGGACCTACGCGCTCGACGCCGACGGCCGCGGCCACGATGCGCCGGCGTACCTCGGCGAGCCCGACCTGAACGGGGCGACCGCACCGAGCAGCCGTACGTGTTCACTCGCGGCGTCGCCACCGGGAAGCACGCCGTTGACACCGCCGAGCGGCAACGGCGACCGGCTGGTGTACGCCAGCGGCTCCGAGCGGGCGTTCTTCGTCGCGGCGCCGGTCGCGGCCGGTTCGTCGCGCGACGGCGCGCACACCTTCCTCAGCAGCCCGAGCGCGGCGCTGACGACGACCGCGAAAGACGACATCGACACCCCGTCGGTCGTCGCGATCGACGGCGACACCAGCGCGATGAGTTTCCAGGACACGCAGGACAGCTCGGTCGACTACGCCCTCAGCCGCGGCGGGACGCAGTACGTGCAGTTGACCCATGTCGCCAGCATCGGCGAGCACGACTTCTCGTCGCCGGCGCGGATCACCTCCCGGCCGGTCATGGCCGGCTCGAACGGTCTCGTCCCGCTGTTCGCGACGGCGACCGATTGCCAGCCGGTCGCCGGCGGCGTCGTGCACACCTGCCTCGGCTCGTACGAATCGGCGACGACGACGATCGAGACGGTCGCGACGTCGAACCGCGGCCTGAGCTGGGCCGACCCGTCGGTCGTGAAGACACTGCCGTGCCGGTCGAACGGCTGGTACACCCGCGACGCCTGGTGCTTCGGCTACCACGGCGCGCCGCAGCTCGCGGTCGACGCGAGCGGGACGGCGTACCTCGTCTGGGACGACGGCCAGCACATCGTGCTGACCCACAGCACCGACCACGGCGCGACGTGGTCGACCCCGACCCGGGTGGACACCGGCGTGACCGCGGCGGCCTACCCGGCGATCGTCGCGGGGGACGACGGCCGGGTCGCGATCGCGTTCTACGGCAGTACGGCGGTCGGTCGCGACGTAGGTACGCCGGACCACCAGTGGTGGGTCTACCTCGCGACGTCGACCGACGCGGCCTCGAGCCGTCCGTCGTTCGTGCAGAGCCTCGCGAGCGGTACGGCCGTGCACGACGGGACGTTGTGCCAGACGGCCGGCGCGGTCTGCGGCATCACCACGACGTCCGGCCCGGCCGACGCCGGCAGCGGGATCCAGGTCGCGATGGATCCCGAGACCGGCCGCGCGATCCTCGCCTACTCCGAGTCGCGCGGTGTCCTCGACGACGGTTCGTCGGCCGGCATCCTCATGTCGCGTCAATGCACCGGACCGAGCTTGCTCGTGCACGTGGTCTCGCGGCCGTGCAGCGTGGTGCCGGCGTCGGCCGACAGCGGTCCGGCGCGGTGCGCGCCGCAAGGCACGGATGCGGCCGGCGACGCGAGCTGGTCGGGCACCGAGCAGAGCTCCCTCGACCTGCGCCAACTCGGCCTGCAGGTCGCCGGCGGCGTGCTGACCGCCGCGGTCGGCGTCAGCGCATTCAGCGCCGTACCTCCGGTCGGTGCGACCGGCTCGGCGTGGACGGTGACGTGGGTCAGCCGCGGCGTGCACTACTTCCTGCGCGCCCGCTCGCCGGCCGTCGGCGACCCGACCGCGCCGTCGGCTGATCCGAGTGCGCCGACGGTCAGTTACCAGTGGGGGACCATCGGCGGGCCGGACGGCGAGGTGGTGGCCGGCAGCGGGTCCGGTCACGTGGCCGGCAACACGTTGGTGTTGACGGTGCCGGCGGTGGACGTCGGTGACCCGCAGCCGGGGACGAGGCTGTCCGAGCTCGCCGCGCGGACCGACGTCCTCACCGGCGGGGTGCCGGACGGTTCCACCGGCACCTGGACCCCGGTCGACCACCTGTCGACCGGCGTCGGTTACGACCCGGGCTTGCGGTGCGCCGACATCGGCGTCGCGTCGCCGCTGCCGCCGATCCCCACGCCCGGCCGCGACCGCGCTGACGTCCGGACCCACTCAGCGCCGGTGCCGGTGCCGACGATTACGCCGCTGCCCACGGTGAACGTGACGCCGCCGCCGATTCTCGTGCCGGCGCCGCCGATCATCCCGTCCTGCGGGCTGCTGCCCCCGCCGGTCCCGCTGCCGACGCCGACACGCATCCCGCCCCGCCACCATCCGCTGCGGCACCTGTTCGTGCTGCCGCCGCTCGTCCCGCCGTTCCGGCTCGACGACACCGGTGTGCCGGACCGGGCCGTCGCCGCCGTACAGCCACCGCCGCAGGCGCAGGCCGAGGCGCAGGCACCGGCCAGCCAGCCGCTGAGCCAGGCGGTCGGTGCCGGCGCCCCGAACGAGGAGAGCGAGCCGGCCACCGGGCTCGCCTTCGAGCGGGGCTGGACGCCGACGGACGAGGCGGGGTGGTTGTTCGCGACCGCGACGCTGACCATGGCGAGCGGCGCCGCCCTCGCGTTGGGCCGGCGCCGCCGGGCCGGGCAAATTGCGACCGAAAATTATCCGTAACGCCGTGGGCGCGGGTGCGTGTTCTCAGATGCCGGGATCGTCTCGGCAATTGACTCGGTGGTGCCGGCCCTCCCCCCCGGGCCGGCACCGCCGACCACGGCCCGAACGGGCCGTCGCGAACGCCCGGCCGGCGCCCGGTCAGATGCGCGGGCTGAGGTTAGAACCGCCCGGCCGGTCGTGGCCGGCCGGGCGGCGATACCGCGCGGCAGGAAAATGCCGACGCGTGGCGAAGCCCCACTACCTCTCAAGCAATGGGGGGTCGAAGTGTCAGGGCTGACAGATCGTGATCGTCGGCCTGATGCTGGCCGGTGGACTGATCATCACGGTGTAACACTGGGAGATCTGCGGGGGCAGAGCTCCGACGGCCTTGGCCGGCCCGGACGCGGCGATACAGCCAAGTCCCGCGGTGGCGACAGCAAGGGCAAGCGCGGCGACGACCCGCACGGTGTCCTCCTAGAGATGCTCGACGACGAGCAGTTGGCATCAGTGACACGTGCGAACGCGGCCCGCGTTACACCGGAGTGGGCCGAATGGTGGCCACTGATGCGCAAGCGGCTGCTGCGCTTCCTGCGCTCTCGGGGGGTCTCCGCCCACGCCGCCGAAGACGCCGTGCAAGACGTCGCCGAGCGGTTGCTCACCCGCGAGGTCCCGCACACCGACATCGACGACCTGATGCGCTGGTGCATGACCGTCGCGCGCAACGCCGCGATCGACCAGCATCGCCGGCTGCGGCGCAGCGTCCCGCTCGACGACTGCGAGGACGACGCGGTCGGCGGCACCGAACTCCACGACCTGGTCGAGGCCCGGATGCGCCTGGATCGAGTCCTGCGGGCGCTGGCGAACATGTCCTACGACGACGTCCGGTGCGTCGTGGCAAGTCTCGACGACACCGCGCCGGAGGTGGCCTCGCCGGCGCTACGGGCGCGGCGGCACCGGCTGCGCCGCCGGCTCTCCGAGATGGTCGGATGCTTCGGCTTGATCGGCGTCGTCGTTCGCGCGCTGCGGCCCCGGGCCGGCCGGACGACGCTCGGGCTGAGTTCGGCGGCGATCGCGACCGTCGCATTGGCGACCGTCGTGGCCGGACCGCTGCACTTCGGCGCGTCTCCCGGGCAGGTCCGGCTGCACATCGCGCCGGTGACGGCTCGGGTCGAACCGGTCAGCGCCGCCGCGGTCTCCGTACGGCGGGCCGCCCGGCCGGCCACCGCGGTGCGCCATGGTGCGGCGGCCCGTTCTGCGCCCCGGCCGGCGGGGACCGGGATCCACCTGCGCAGCCCGGACAAGGGCGGGACGATCGACGTGCGCGGTCACGACCGCGATCCCGACGACCACGGCATCGTGTGTGTCGGTGGGCTCGTTTACGTCAAAGACACCTGCGTCGGCCTGCCCCACGGGCTCTAGCTCCAGCACCAGGCCGCGGCAGGCGGCCGGCCGTACATACCTTTCCGGGATGCCGGCGTTCTCTACAGACCCTCGATCTCGGGCGTGCCGCCGTCGCACGCGTGGCGTGCACTTGACTTGAATCAGCAACGAAACTCGACCGCCACCGCAAGCCGGTCCCAGCAGACCGTTTGGGAGGCAATCGCGGGATTCGTACCGGAATGCCTACGATCTGGGCATGCGTGTGCGCGCAGGCAACGGCGACGCGGACTGGCGGATAGCCCCCGGGTCGGTCGCTGTCGCGTCGATCGTGGTCGCGCTTGCCTCACTCGCAGCGCTCGCTGTGGTGGCAAGTGTCAAGTCCGCCGACACGCTCGCCACGGTCGCGCTGGGGCTAGCGGTGATCGCCTTCGTCGTTCAGCTCATCGTGTTCATCGTGCAGTCGCAAGTAGCAAGCCAGCAAGACCTCAGGGCGCAGGAGGTGTATGGGTCGATGATGGGCGTCCTCGCAGAACTTCGTGAGCGCACTCAGGGCACGCAGACGGCCATCACCTCGATTAACGAGCGGCTTCTGGAGCATGTCCTGGGTAAGGCGATTGGAGAATCGGGGGCGCCTTTGGGGGCGTCGAGCTATGCCCCTGAGGTGGCGAGGGCACTCTCACACTTGCTCACTTCGAATCCTGGTACGGGAGGCGGGCCGGTTGCAACTGTTTCCTCGAAGCCGCGTCCCCGAGGCAAGCCGCGCAAGCAGTCAGACGCCGCTGGAGACTGGCCGACAGGCCGGGCGCTTGGCGACCCTCGTCCGGACGTCGGGGATCTGGGCTTTGGTCGCCACACGGCTGACCTAGAAGACGTGGCGATTGCCCGCTCCCTTGTCACGCTTCCAGACGACAGAGCGGAACTCGAACGCGCTCTTGCTGTGGCCGCTGAACTCTCGCCGGAACAACGGTTCGGTCTGATGCGGCTGGCCGAAGATGAGGTTCGGTCGAGACGGCCAAGCAGCTCCTTCGCGCCGGGGTTGGCCACTGTGTACTCCGAGGAACTCGAGCGGAGGGGACTCATCGAGCCGTCCCCCTACGGGACGATCAGCGGGTTCTATGTCCTGACGCCCGCAGGGAGGGCCATCGCTCGCGTTCTATATGCGGACGAGGCGGGGCCACCTGAGCTTTCCGAGGAGATTGCGCGTCTGCGCCGCGAAGCCGAAGTCGATCGTCGCGAGAGGGAGTAGGACGGCCGCGCGTAGGGACCCACGCGGCCCTGTCGCTAGTCCTAGCGTGTGGGACTAGGAGGCCCGATGAGCGACTTGCGTTCCCATGCCAGGGAACATTGGCGCACGCTATACAACCCAAGCGTCTTGGAGCTTGACGTTAAGCCGGTGGCGGGTTGGGTCCGTGACACAGGTTCCGCGGGTGGCGGTCGCCTTAGCTGTCGCCACCCCGAGCGCGCAGCAGCGGCACGAGGGCGACCAGCGCGGCGGCCTGGACGGCGACCACGACGACCTCGATCGCGGTCACGCTGACGTCGTACAGGGCGCCGATCATCGACGCGCCGATCAGCCAGGCGACGCCGTAGATCGCGGTGAACGTGCCGTAGCCGGCCCCGCGCCGGGCGCGCGGGACGAGATCGGTGACGGCCGCCCGCATGGTCGAGTCGTGCACGCCCATGCCCGCGCCCCACACGACGGCGCCCGCGACCACGGCCGGGACCGACGTCGAGAATGACAGCACCGGGACGGCGGCCGCGAGCACCGGCAGTACGACGAGGCCGCGGAAGCCGGCCCGGTCGTAGAGCCGGCCGACCGCCAGCGACGCGAGCGCGGCCGCACCCATCGCCGCGGCGTACAGGATCGGGATCGTCGAGGTCGACAGTACGTGGCGGTGCACCAGGTGGTACGCGAGCACGGCCCAGGTCGCGAAGCCGAGCATCGTCAACGCGGAGAACCCGCTGTAGAGCCAGAACCTGACCGGCAGGTGGCCGGCGAGCCGCATCCGCTTGGCGTCCGAGACCTCCGCCTGCGGGTCGTACTCACTCGGGTCGGGCGCGGCCGCGCGCAGCCGGCCGAGGACGACGAGCGCGATCACGCCGGGGATCGCGAGCAGGCCGAACGCGAGCTTGTAACCGCCGCCTAGGGCGAGGACGCCGGCGATCAGCAGCGGCCCGGCGAGGGCGCCGGTCTGGTCGAGCGCCTCGTGCAGCCCGAACGTCTTGCCGACACCGACGACCGCCGAGGCGTGGGCGAGCATCGTGTCCCGGCTCGGCGAGCGCACCGCCTTGCCCAGCCGCTCGCCGTTGTAGAGGGCCGCGGCGCTCGCCGTGCCACCGGCGACCGCGAGCAGCGGCACGCACGCCATCGTCAGCGCGTACCCGAGGATCGTCTGCGGCCACGGCCGGCCGGTCCGATCCGAGAACGGTCCGGTGCCGAGCCGGAGCACCAGCGCGACTGCTTCGCCGATGCCGGTGACCAGCCCGACGGTCGCGGCCGAGGCGCCGAAGGTGGCGAGGTATGGGCCGATGACGCTGCGCGCGCCTTCGTACACGACGTCGCCGAGCGCCGAGACGAGGCCGAACCACGCGACGAAACGCAGCGCAGAGACCCTCGGTGGCATCGGGCCATGCTGGCATTCGCGCCGTCCGGGTGATGACGGAGGCCGGGTGATGATGGAGGCCCGGGTGATGATGGACGCATGGTCGACGTCGACGAGGAGACGTTCGGCGCGCTCGTCGAGCAGGCTCTGGACAGCATCCCGCCCGAACTCGGCAAGCTGATGCGCAACGTCGCGGTCGTCGTCGAGGACATGGGCGCCTCGCCCAACCTGCTCGGGCTCTACCACGGCGTGCCGCTCACCGCCCGGACGACGTCGTACGGCGGGGTGCTGCCGGATCGGATCACCATCTACCGGCTGCCGATCGTGCGCCGGGCGCGGACCTTGGCCGACGTCGTCGACCAGGTCCGGGTGACCGTGGTGCACGAGGTCGCGCACCACTTCGGCATCGACGACGACCGGCTCGACGAGCTCGGCTGGGCCTAGACAAGACTTGGGTACCGATGCCTGAGCTGCCCGAAGTGCAAGCGCTGGCCGACTTCCTGGTCGGCCGCGCGGTCGGCCGGGTCGTCGCGCGGGTCGACGTCGCCGCGATCAGCGTGCTCAAGACGTTCGATCCGCCGGTGACGGCGCTCGGCGGGTTGGAGATCACCGGCGTACGGCGATGGGGCAAGTTTCTCGACCTCGACGTGAGCGGCCTGCACCTCGTCACGCACCTCTCCCGGGCCGGCTGGCTGCACTGGCGGGACTCGCTGCCGGCGTTGCCGCCGAAGCCGGGCAAGAGCCCGCTCGGGCTGCGGGTGCATCTCGACGACGGATCCGGATTCGACCTGACCGAGCAGGGCACTCAGAAGCGGCTCGCCGTGTACGTCGTCCGCGATCCGGCGACCGTCCCCGGGATCGCGCGGCTCGGCCCGGATCCGCTGGCCGACGGCTTCAGCCTCGACGACTTCCGCGCGATCGTCGCCGGCGACCGGTCGCAACTGAAGGGTCTGTTGCGCGACCAGGGGAAGCTGGCCGGCATCGGCAACGCGTACTCCGACGAGATCCTGCACGTCGCGAAGATGTCGCCGTTCAAGCCCGCGGCGAACCTCGACGACGAGGAGATCGCCCGGCTGTACGACGCCGTGCGGGCGACGCTGGCGGACGCGGTCGAGCGGGCCCGCGGCCTGGCCGCGGCCGACCTGAAGGCCGAGAAGAAGCTCGGCATGCGCGTGCACGGGCGGGCCGGCCAGCCGTGCCCGGTGTGCGGTGACGTCGTGCGTTCGGTGTCGTTCGCCGACTCGACGCTGGACTATTGCGCGACCTGCCAGACCGGCGGCAAGCCGCTCGCCGATCGACGGCTCTCCCGGCTGCTGAAGTGACCCGCTCGTGGTGGGCGTCGCCGTGGGCTCGGATCGTCGTATTGGCCGGCATCTGGGGCTGCAGCTTCCTGTTCATCAAGGTCGCGCTGGAGGGGATGACCGCGACGCAGGTCGTGCTCGGCCGGATCGTTCTCGGCGCCGTGGCGATCCTCGCGTGGGTCGCCATCCGGCGCGAACCGTTGCCACGCCAGCCCTCCGTCTGGCTGCACGCCGCCGCTATGGGGCTGATCTCGAACGTCGTACCGTTCCTCGGGTTTGCGTGGGGTGAGGAGAACGGCGCGACCAGCGGGCTGGCCGGGATCTACAACGCGACGACGCCGTTGTGGACGCTGGTCTTCGTGCTGCTGGTGCTGCCGACGGAACGGCCGACCCGCGCGCGACTGATCGGTCTCGTCGCCGGCTTCGTCGGTGTCCTGGTCGTGCTCGCGCCGTGGCGGAGCCTGCACGGCGCGGCGCTGGACGGGCAGCTGGCCTGCCTCGGCGCGAGCGCGTGTTACGGCGTCGCGTTCGTCTACACCCGCAAGTTCCTGTCCGGCCGGGCGGCGCCGCTCGGCCTCGCGACCGCGCAACTGACCTGCGCGGCGGTCGAGATCGGCCTGGTCGCGCCGATCGTCGCGACGCATTCGGTGTCGTTGCCGCCGCGGGTCTGGTTGTCGGTGCTCGCCCTCGGTGCGGCCGGCACCGGGATCGCGTACGTCTTCTACTACGGCCTCGTCCGCGACGTCGGCCCGACGACGGCGTCGACGGTGACCTACCTCGTCCCGCTCGTCGCGGTGACCCTCGGCGTCGCGGCGTTGGGCGAGTCGCTGCGGTGGAACGACTTCGTCGGCGCGCTCGTCGTCTTGGCCGGCATCCTCGTCGCCGAAGATCGACTGCCGAGGCGTAGATTCGTCGTCGAGGCACGCGGGAGCTCGGAAGCACCGGGCTGAGAGGGCGGCTGTCCGGCCGCCGACCGCCTAACCGGCCCGGTAATGCGGGCCCGAGGGAGCTTGCCATGACGGCGACGGTCGAACAGCTTGCAACTGCTGGTGGAAACCGAGGCGTCGAAGCGCCGCTGACTCTGGATCAACCGGCGCCGCGGGTGCTCGGCTGGCTCGACCAGATCGCGTTGTGGTTCAACCTGGGCATCTCGCTGCTCGGCCCGGTCGGTGCGGTGTACGTCTTGCAGCCGGACGGCGTGCACGCGATGTCGTTCGTGGCCGCCGCGCTCGCGATCGTGGTCGGCACGGTGCTGGGTACGGCGATGCTCGCCGCCGCCGCGGTGCCGGGCGCGGAGACCGGTGCACCCGCGATGGTGTTGCTGCGCGGGCTGTTCGGGCTGCGGCTGTCGTACCTGCCGACGCTGATCAACGTCGTACAGCTCATCGGCTGGGCCGTGTTCGAGATCGTCGTGATCTCGCAAGGCGCGCAGCAACTGTTCGGCTGGCACGGGCACTTGTGGCCCTACGTCGTGATCGCGGGCGCGCTGACGACGCTGATGAGCATCTACCCGTTGTCGGTCGTGCGGGTGTTGCGCCGTTACGCGCTCGTCGTCGTCGCGCTGGCCACGGCGTATCTGCTGGTGCAGGTGCTGCGGCATCCGTTGCCGTCGTTGACGCACGGCACCTGGAATGGCTTCTGGACCGGGACCGACTACACGGTCGCGGTCGCGGTGTCGTTCGCGCCGTTGGCGAGCGACTACACCCGGCATGCCCGCAGCGGCCGGTCGGCGTTCGGTGCCGCGATGATCGGTTACAGCGTCGCGCAGATCGCCTGCTACGTCCTCGGTCTCGTCGCGTTGCTGACGGTCGTGCAGGCCTCGGACACGAACATGCAGCACGACATGTTCGCGCGCTTCATCGCGGTGCCGGTCGGCTGGCTCGCGTTCGGCGCGCTCGTCGCCCGCGAGCTGGACCAGTCGTTCGCGGACAGTTACTCGACCGTCGTGTCGCTGCAGAACGTCGTCCCGCGCGCGGACCGTCGCTTGCTCGCCGTGCTGATCGGGACGGCCGCGACGGTGCTGGCGCTGATCTTCGGAATCGGCAGCTACCAGAACTTCCTGCTGCTGTTGGGCTCGGTGTTCGTGCCGCTGACCGCAGTGTTCCTCGTCGACTACTTCTTCGGCCGGCGACGGGCCTGGAACGTCGGCGAAGACGCACCGTCGCGCGCGTGGATGGTCGGACCGTGGTTGCTCGGCGTTGCGGCGTACCAGCTCGTGAATCCGGGTTACGTGACCTGGTGGGCGCGCGCGTGGCATCACGTCGCGGACTGGCTGTCGTTCACGCCGCAGTCGTGGATGAGCGCGTCGCTGCTGTCGTTCGTCGTCGCGGCGGTGCTCACGTTGCCGCTGTCTCGACGATTTGCTCGATGAGGGACGTTCCGCCGCGCGCGTTGACGATCGCGGGGTCGGACTCCGGCGGCGGCGCCGGGCTGCAAGCGGATCTGAAGACGTTCCTGTGTTGCGGCGTGCACGGGATGTCGGCCGTGACGGCCGTGACGGCGCAGCATTCGCGCGGCGTCGTCGGTGTGCATGCGTTGCCGGGTTCGTTCGTCGCGGAGCAGGTCGTCGCGGTCGCCTCGGACATCGGCGTCGATGCGACGAAGATAGGGATGCTGGCGAATCGCGACGTCGTCGACGCCGTTGTCGACGTCGTCGGTTCGGTCGACCTCGGACCGTTGGTGGTCGACCCGGTGTGCGCGTCGCAGCACGGCGATCCGTTGCTGGCGGACGATGCAGTGCACGCGTTGACTTCGCGGCTGTTCCCGCTCGCCGTGCTGGTGACGCCGAACCTGCCCGAGGTGAAGGTGCTGATCGGTCTCGAGGTACGCGATCCGGCCGGGATGCGCGAGGCGGCCCGACGGTTGTTCGACCTTGGGCCGCAGTGGGTGCTGGTGAAGGGCGGTCACCTCGATCCGGAGTCGGCGGCGGTCGACGTCCTGTACGACGGCTCGTCGTTCACCGAGTTGACCGCGCCGCGGCATCCGTCGGTGCACACGCACGGCAGCGGTGACACGTTGGCCGCGGCGACGACCGCGGCGCTGGCCCGCGGGCTCGACGTACCTGCGGCGGTCGCGTCCGCGAAGTCGTTCATCACGTCGGCAGTGGACGGTTCGTTCCCGCTCGGCTCCGGCCGCGGTCCCGTCGGCCACTTCTGGCGCATCCGCGCGTAAGCAAACGCGAGTGGAACAGGTAGTCCACGTATGAGAATCCGCAGGAGAGCTGCTGCCCTCGTCCTGCTGACCGCGGCGACGGCGGGTTGGACGCTACTGCTGGCCCCAGCCGCGCAGGCGACGGTCGGGACCATGGCCGGCGGCTGCTATGCCGATACGGTGCAAGACACGCTCGTCACCAATGGCAACGACCAGGGCGTTATCGGCGACCTGTCGGCCACGCTGGATGCAAACCACGAACCGGTCTTCGCCGACGTTTCCTGCTGGATCGAGGTCGACGGCGTCGAACGTCCTGGAACCCGGATCGAAACTGTCGGCACCGGTTACCAGGAAGACTTCGTGCAGATCGAGTATGAGGCGAGTCCGACCGACGACGTGGAGTTGTGCCAGTCGGTCGATGCCGGCACCCCGACGTGCCTGCCGAAAGTCGAGCAGGTGTTCATCCCGCAACCCGTCGTCGCGGCCGCGACGTGATTACGTTCCGGTTCGACGGTCTCGCAGCGCCCTGGCGAACTCGGCCGCGGCCGCACCGGGATCGTCTGCTTCGGTGATCGCCCGTACGACGACGATTCGCCGGGCGCCGCGGGCGATCACCTCGTCGAGGTTGGACAGGTCGATGCCGCCGATCGCGAACCACGGCCGGGTGCCGGCCGCGCTCGCGGCGTGTGTCAGTAGACCGAGACCGGCGGCCGGCCGGCCGGGCTTGGTCGGGGTCACCCACGTCGGACCGGCGCACACGTAATCGACTGGGGCGTCGGCGATCTCGGCGTCGAACTGCGCCGCGCTGTGACTCGACCGGCCGATGGCGACGCCGTCGCCGACGAGGCGTCGCGCCGCCGCCACCGGCAGGTCGTCCTGCCCGAGGTGCAGCACCGGCGCGCCGCTGATCGCAGCGATGTCGGCGCGGTCGTTGACCGACCACAACTTGCCGTGCCGTTCGGCGGCGGTCGCGAAGACTTCGAGCAGCGACAGCTCCTCGCGCGCCTCCAGCCCCTTCTCACGCAGCTGGACGACATCGACTCCGCTACGCAACACCGTGTCGAGGAATTCGGCGAGGTCGTCGCGCGCGCGCCGCGCATCGGTGCAGAGGTACAACCGCGCGTCCGCGAGCGCCGCCCGAGCATCCACCCGCCCGACAGTAGCGGCGTAGCGTGGAGATAAATGCGCACAACTTCTGCGGATGTCGTCGTCGTCGGTGGCGGGATCATCGGCGCCGCGATTGCCTGGCGGCTCGCGACGCATGGTGCTGCGGTGACCGTCGTCGACCCGGCGCCCGGACTCGGTGCAACGCACGCGGCCGCCGGCATGCTGGCGCCGGTCACCGAGCTGCACTACGGCGAGGAGCGGCTGCTGCGGCTCAACCTTGCCTCCGCGCGCCGCTATCCCGATTTCGTCGCCGAGCTCGGTGCCGACGTCGGCTACCGGCAGACCGGCACCGTCGTCGCGGCGTGGGATGCGGCCGACCTCGCCGCCCTGCGCGATCTCGCGCAGTTGCACAAGAGCCTCGGCCTGACGTCCGAGCTGTTGACCGCACGCGAACTGCGTGCCCTCGAGCCCGCGGTCGCGCCGGGGTTGTCCGGCGGGCTGTTCGCCGCCGACGACCATTCGGTCGATCCGCGCCGGCTGCATGACGCGCTGCTCGACGGCGCGCAGGTCGTACGGCAACCGGTCGCGTCGATCGCGACGGGCGCGGTGACGCTCGCCGACGGTGACGTCATCGCCGCCGGCACCGTCGTCGTCGCGGCCGGCGCTCGTTCCGGTCAGATCTCCGGCGGGCCGGCAATCGCCGGGCTGCGACCGGTCAAGGGGCAGACGCTGCGGCTGCGATCACGCAAGCCGGTCATCGATCACGTGCTGCGCGGTTCGGTGCGCGGCAACCCGGTCTACCTCGTCCCGCGCGAGGACGGCGAGATCGTCGTCGGCGCGTCCAGCGAAGAGGCCGGGTACGACGAGAGCCCACGGGCCGGCGCGGTCTACGAGTTGTTGCGCGACGCACAACTGCTGCTCCCGGCGACACTCGAAATGGAACTCGTCGAGGTGAGCACCGGGCTGCGGCCGGCGACGCCGGACAACACGCCGGTCATCGAAGCCGCCGGCCCCGGGCTCGTCGTCGCCACCGGGCACTACCGCAACGGCGTACTGCTCGCGCCGATCACGGCCGACGCCGTCGCCGAACTCGTGCTGCACGGCCGCATGCTCGCGGAGGTGTCGGCATGACCGTCTACGTCAACGGCGAGCCGTGCGACGTAGAGGCCGGTACGACGATCGCGGAACTCGCCGCGACGCGGGGTGCCGACCGGCGCGGTTGCGCGGTCGCGGTCGACGGCGCCGTCGTACCCCGTGGCCAGTGGGCAAAGGCGCAGTTGCACGACGGTCAGCGAGTCGAGATAGTCCGCGCAGTACAGGGAGGCTGACGTGGACGATCCGTTCGTCATCGCCGGCCGGGAGATCGGCTCGCGGCTGATCCTCGGCACCGGCGGCGCGCCGAGTCTCGACGCGATCGATCGCGCGGTCGTCGCGTCCGGCACGAGCATGTGCACGGTCGCGATGCGCCGCCTCGATCCGAGCACGTCGGGTTCGGTGCTCGACGTGCTCGACCGCCGCGCGGTGCAGGTGCTGCCGAACACCGCCGGCTGCCGGACGGCGGCCGAAGCCGTGCTGACCGCGCAACTCGCGCGCGAGGCGCTCGACACCGACTGGGTCAAGCTCGAAGTCGTCGCCGACGACGAATGGCTGCTGCCGGATCCGGTCGAGCTGCTCGACGCCGCCGGTCAGCTCGTCGCGGACGGGTTCGTCGTCCTGCCGTACACCAACGACGATCCGGTACTCGCGCAGCGACTCGAACAGGCCGGCTGTGCCGCGGTCATGCCGCTCGGTGCGCCGATCGGCACCGGCCTCGGTATCCAGAACGCGCACAACATCGAGCTCATCGTCGCGAAGGCCGGCGTGCCGGTGATCCTCGACGCGGGCATCGGTACGGCGTCCGACGCGTCGCTGGCGATGGAGCTCGGCTGCGACGCGGTCCTGCTCGCCTCCGCCGTGACCCGCGCGCACGACCCGGCGTTGATGGCCGAGGCGATGGCGGCGGCGGTCGTCGCCGGCCGGCTGGCCCGGTTGGCCGGGAGGATCCCGAAGCGCTACCACCACGCGAACCCGTCGTCGCCGACCAGCGGCATGGCCGAATTATGAAGCGTTCGCAACGGTTTCTCGCCTATGGCCTGGCCGGCTGGTGCAGCGAGATCGTCACGACCGGCCTGCGCAGCCGGGGGCGGGACGGCAACTGGCGGCTGACCGGTACGACGTACCTCTGGATGCTGCCGATCTACGGCGCCGCCGCGGTGCTGTTCGAGCCGGCGTACGCCGAAGCCCGCCGCCGCGACCTCGCCTGGCCGGTGCGCGGCGCCGCGTGGACGGCGGGCATCTTCGCGGTCGAGGCGGCGAGCGGTGAGCTGCTGCGAGCGATGACCGGCGAGGTGCCGTGGGACTACTCGCGCCCGCGCGGCCGCAAGCCGGTGCCGCGACATTGGCGCGGTCTCGTCCGGCCGTCGTACGCGCCGTTGTGGTTCGCGGTCGGCCTCGGGATGGAACGGATGCACGACTTGCTCGACCGAGTTGAGATCAGCTCGGAATGACACAATGGTCCGTTATGGCGCCTCCCCGGCGGTTGGCCGGCGCACTCGCGGTCAGCACGTTGCTCCTCGCCGCTTGCGGGACCAGGTTGTCCAACGGGGCGTTCGAGCGCGCGCAGCAACTTCAGTCCGGCCAGTCGGGGCCGCAGGCGACCAACGGTCCGGGCGCCGGACCCGACGCGACGAGCGGTCCGGTCGGACCGGGCGGGGTGCCGACGCAAGGCCCCGGCACCGGGCCGAGCAGCGGGCCGCAGGGCGGCAACGGCGGCGGCACCGGGCCGATGGGAAACACCGCGTCCGACATCGGCGTGACGCCGACGACCATCACGGTCGGCAACATCGTCAGCAAGACGAATCCGTTCGATCCGCGCGCGTTCGTCGGTCCGACGTACGGGCTCGAGGCGTTCATCCACTGGACCAACGCGCACGGCGGCGTGCACGGCCGGCAACTCGTGCTGAGGTTCTGCGACGACCAGGGCAGCGGCGACCAGAACAACACGTGCGTGCACCAACTCGTCGACTCGGACAAGGTCTTCGCGTTCGCCAGCAACGCGATCCTGACGTACTCGGGCGCGGCGTACGTCAACAGCAAGGGCGTGCCGGACATCGGCGGCCAGCCGATCGACAACGCGTACAACCAGTACCCGCACATGTGGGACATCTACGGCGAGGAGTACCCGCGCGACGGCAAGCAGGTCGGCATCAAAGGCCAGCTCTACGGCGGCACCGAGATCTATCGCTATTTCAAGACGAAGTATCAGAGCGTGCCGCTCGTCGCCGGTGTCGTCGACTACAACCAGTCGGCGTCGACGCGGTTCGGCAACAGCATCGCGAACGGGTTGCAGCACGAGGGATACAAGGTCGTCGTGAAGACCGTGAACTTCGCGCTGCCGGACTACGACTCGGTCGCGATCGCGTTCAAGAACCAGGGCGTGAAGTACGTCTACGACACGATCGACCGTGAGGGCAACGTCCGGCTGTGCAAGGCACTCGACGACAACGGCGTCTCCGACACGTTGCAGGCGAAGGTGCTCACGACGCAGAGTTGGGAACAGTCGATCGACAGCGACTACACCGACTCGCCGAAGTGCCGGAACAAGTTGTTCGCGACCGGGATGACGCGCAACTACGAGGACACGAAGTATCCGGGCGTAGCGGCGTTCCGCCAGCAGATGGCCGCGGATGGACACGGCGGCGCGGACCAGCTCTCGGAGTGGGCGCTGGAAGGCTGGGCCGGCGGGCAATGGCTGGCCGACGCGGTCGCGTCGTGCGGCGCCGACGTCACCCGGCGCTGTGTCGAGAAGTTCATGAACGCCGGACCGGCGCATCCGTACGACGGGGACGGGTTGCTGGTGCCGCGCTATTTCGAGGAACGCAGCACACCCCGCGAGCCGCAGACCAACTGCATCAACGTCGCGCGCTGGCAGGACTCGGCCCACGGCTGGGTGACGCAGGTTCCGGACATGGACAAGAACTGCTTCACCGTGCACGAGTGGCCCTACTCGGCGCAGTAGTTAGCGGCGCAACTCCTGCGCCGCGACCGGCGTGACGTAGCCCGGCAGCGTACGACCGGCCAGCTCGGCCGGCTCGCCCGCGAACGCCACCTCGCCGCGCGCCAGCACGTACACGATGTCGGCCAATCGCAACGCATCGGAGAGGTATTGATCGACGAGCAGCACCGTCGTGCCTGTACGCGCCAACTCGCCGACCACGTCGAACAGCCGCCGGGTGACCCGCGGCGCCAACCCCAGCGAGATCTCGTCGAGCAGCATGAGCCGCGGATCGCGCAGCATCACCCGCGACATCGCCAGCATCTGCTGCTCGCCACCGGAGAGGCTTCCGGCGCGTTGACCGAGCCGGTCGGCGAGCACCGGGAACGCCGCGAATGCCGCATCCGCCGGCTCACCG
Source organism: Frankiales bacterium (assembly GCA_025980325.1). Classification (GTDB taxonomy): domain Bacteria; phylum Actinomycetota; class Actinomycetes; order JAFAQI01; family JAFAQI01; genus BP-197. The sequence continues at coordinate 19,471 of JAICXQ010000004.1, read as the reverse complement.
CGACCGGCGAAGATCTCGAGGTTCTCGCGCACCGACAGGTCGGTGAAGATGCCCCGGCGTTCGGGCACCAGCGCCATGCCCCCGCGCGCCCGCGCGTCCGGTGGCACGTGCGTGACGTCGCGACCGCCCCAGACGACCTGCCCGGCGCGCGCCGGCAGCAGCCCGGCGACCACCGACAGCAGCGTCGTCTTGCCCGCGCCGTTCGGGCCGAGCAGGGCGGTCAGCGCGCCGGCCGGCACATCCAGAGACACCCCGTGCAGCACCTCGACCGCGCCGTACCCGGCTCGGAGTTCGCGCAGCGACAGTTCGATGCTCATGCGTCGCTCGCGGACACGTCGAGGTACGCCGCCTGCACGGCGGGATGCGCGCGTACGTCGTCGGGCCGGCCGGACGCGATCAGCCGCCCCTCGGCCATCGCGTACACGGTGTCGGCGACGTCGAAGACGAGGTCGACGTCGTGCTCGACCAGCAGTACGGCGACGCCTTCGGCAGCGACCCGACGGATCACGTGTTGGAGGTTGTCGGTCTCGGTCGTGTCGAGCCCGCTTGCCGGCTCGTCCAGCAACAGCACCGACGGCCCGTTGCACAGCGCCCGGCCCAACTCGACCAGGCGCAGCGTGCCGGTCGGAAGTGCACCGGCAGGGGTGTCGCGCACCTCGTCCAAACGCAACAACTGCAACGTTTCCTCGACGGTACGGCGGTCCCGGGCGGTGTTCTCGAACGGGAACCCGAAGACACCCAGCACCAACTTGCCGTTGCGCACGAGGCTCGGACCGCTCGACCGGTTCTCGGCGCCGACGCTGAGGTTGTCGCCGACCGTCATCGTCGGGAACACCGCGAGCCGCTGGAACGTGCGACCGATGCCGAGCCGGGCCCGCGCGTCCGACGACAGCTTCGTGATGTCGCGACCGTCGAGCAGCACCCGGCCGGCGTCGGGTCGCTCCGCCCCAGTCAGGCACTGGAAGAGCGTCGTCTTGCCGGCGCCGTTCGGGCCGATCAACGCGGTCACGGTGCCCGGTTCGGCGACGACGGAGACGTCGTCGACGGCGGTGAGGCCGCCGTACCGGCGGGTGATGCCGATGCCTTCCAGGCGTGCGCCGCTCACGACCGGCTCGCCCTCGCGGCGTGCAGCCGGTCGAGTGCCGCTCGCCCGCGCTCGGACAGCACCGGCACCGGCCGCGGCGCCGTGTGCTGCGCATACCGGCGCATCAACGCCCGCGGCGTCATCACCCATTCGAGAACGCGCCGGTTCAACTCGGCGACCCCGCCGGGCAGCCGGCCGAGGAACGCGGCCAGCAGCCCGACGAGGATCTCGTACGCGCCGACCTGCCCGGCGAGGGAGTTGACGAGTACGACGAGAGCCGCACCGGCGACCGCCGCGACCGCGCTGTCCGCACCGAACACCACGACGACGGTGAACCACGGCAAGCTCGCCGCGAGCGGATCGAAGTCGCTCGGATCGAAGGTGACTTTCTGCTGCGCGAGCAGCGCGCCGCCGAGACCGGCGAGCATCGCGCTGACGGTGAAGATGATGACCTTCAACGCACGCACGTCGACCCCGACCGCGCGCGCGCCGTCTTCGTTGTCGCGGATCGCGATCAGCGAGCGGCCGAGTGATCCGGAGCGCAGGTTGTACATGATGAGGAACGCGATCGCGAGCAGCGCGAGCTCGAACAGGTAGAACGCATGGTCGCCGGCGAGGGACCAGCCGAACACCGACGGCCGCCGTACCGTCACGCCGTTCGTGAAGTACGGCTGCTGGAAGACGAAGCGGCTGACGAAGGTGCCGACGGCGAACGTCGTCAACGCGAGGAACAACCCGCGGCGGCGGATGGCGGGATAGCCGGTGGCGAAACCCACGATGCCGGCCGCGAGCACACCGATGAGCAACGCGACGAGTTCCGGAGTGTCGCCGCTCACCTTCGCGAAGAACAGCGCGCCGACGCCGGCGTACCCCGCCTGACCGAGCGAGATCTGCCCGCTGTAACCGGTGACCGCGACGATCGAGACGAAGATGATCGCCAGCGCGGGCACCTCCTGCGCTTCGCGCAGATGCACCGGATCGAACAGCAACGGCGCGAACGCCACCACCGCCGCGAGCCCGTACTGCAAGGCCATCGCGGGGATCGTCGGCTCGACCGCACGGCGCTGCGCGAACGTCGTCGCGATGCCGGCGTCGCCGCCGCTTTGCGCGAGCCGCTTGCGCACCAGCAGCGCGAGCAGCAGCAGGACCACCGGCAAGTTGGCGTGCAACGCGTTCCAGATGTCGAGCACCGGGCCGATACCGGGCGAGAACAGGTTCATCTCGCTCGACCCGATGCCCAGGGCGATGCCGGCGCCGACCGCGATCGGGATGTTGGTCAGCCCGGCGATCACCGGCATCGCGAACGTCTCCAACACCACCCAGGTGAGGTTGAACGAATCGAGCGACAGTTGCGACGCGAGCAGGATGCCGGTCAACGCGGCGAACACCGAGCCGAGCGCCCAGCCGATCGCCGCTACCCGATCGGCATTGACGCCGGACAGCTCGGCGAGATCGCGCCGGTCGACGACCGCGCGGATCTGCGTGCCCAGCGGCGTCAGCCGCAGCAGCAGACCGAGGCCTGCGGTGCCGACGATGACCGCACCCAGGTCGGCGAACGCGTCGACGTGCAGGGTCAGACCACCCGGATGCAGCACGTCGTTCGGGAACAGCGAACTGGGATGGCGGGCCTGGTCGCCCCAGACGACATGCGCGATCCCGAGCAGCAGCACGAGAATCCCGATCGTCGCGACCAGCGACTCGGCCGGCGAGGCGAACCGGCGCTGCAACGGCCGGAACACGACGCGTTCGACTACCGCCCCGAACGCCGGCGCGAACGCCAGCAGCACGATCACCGCCGCGAGCCACCGCGGCAGGCCCCACTCGTCGGCGAGTTGCCAGTAGAAGTACGCCGACAGCATCGCGATTGCGCCGTGCGCCATGTTGAACACGCCGGTCGCGCGATACGTGACCAGCATCCCGACACCGGACAGCGCCGCGACGGCACCGAGCGCGAGCCCGGCGAACAGGAAGTTGAGTGCGAGCACGTCGCAGCAGTCCGGCTCAGCCGGCCGGGCGACCGGGCCCGCACACCCGGCACGCCGACAAACCGCGGTCGCGGACCGCGGCCGCGTCGACCGCGACCGCCTCGCGTTTTCCGGCGACGAGCGCACAGTCGGATCGGTGGTACGACGATCCCGCCGGCAGCGCGACGTATGCCGCCCGGTCCGCGGTCGCGACGTGGGCCGTGTCGCCGGCTGCGATGTCGGCGGCGAACAACGCGTACAGGTCGTCGACCTTGCGTTGCAGCTCGGCGATCTGCTTGAACTGTTGGCGAATGTCGTCGGTCGCCAGGAAGACGCCCGCCATGATGAACAGCGCGACACCGGTGAGCCCGGCCGAGACGAGGTAGGGGATCTGCTTCGCGGTCAACGCCTCGCCGGACACGCCCCACCAGCCGACAAACAGCGCGACCGCACCGGCGAGCGCGAGCACCCAGCCGACGATCGGGCGGATGGCGGACCACACCCATTGCCAGAACACCCGGCGGTCGGGCAGGTCGAGCGGCCGGTCGGCGGCGCGCTCCTGCGGTCGCGACGCCGACTCGGCGGCCTGCGTCATGCGCCGCCGCCCGCGGTCGTTCCGCCCCGGCGACGAAGCATCCGCGCCAGCATCATGCCGCGCCAGCCGACGAACATCAGCACCGTGCCGAGAGCCAGGACGCCGTACAGATCGCGCAGCGAGAACGCGTCGAGCACGGCGTGGAAGAGTCCCGGCCGACTCGCGACGACGGGCGGCACGGCCGGCGGGATCGACGCGACGACCGGTGCCGACGGCGGGTTGGCGGCGGGCGGCGTACTCGGCGGCGTCGCCACCGGTCCGGTCAGCGGCGCGACGAACCCGCCCAGGTCGAAGCCGGGTTGGGTCTGACCGGCCGCGACTGCGCCGGCCGCGCCGAGGGTGATCGTGCCGACGTAGGTGCCGTTGGCGTTGACACCGGGCACCGCGTCGAACGGCGGCGGCAGCGGATTGGGAATGTAGGGCAGGCCGGACACCGGCACGCTGAACCCGATCGACAGGCCGGTCGCGTCGCTGCGGGCCGATCCTGCGGTGTCGGCCCGGTTGACGCCGACGGTCCTCAACGTCAGGCCCTGCTCGGCGATCTTCTGCGCGAGCGACGGACCGTTCTGGCCGGCGATGTGAATGCCGTCGCCGTCGATGCTCGCCTGCTGGCCGGCGACGGTGACACCGCTGACGGTGATGGCCGGATGGTCGACCGGCTTGCCGGTCCCGTGCACGGTGACGTCGTCGACGGCACGCACCGATGCGATGTGCACCAGGCCGGCGATCGTGACGTCGCTGACCGTGGACTGGACATGGACGTCGATGTCGGTGCCGGTCGTCCGCAACGTCGAGTGCGCGGCCGCCGCGCCGACGGTGATCGCCGCGGGCGAGCCGGCCAGCAACGACAACCCGGTACCGATCGTCGAGCCGTCGTTGCCGTCGGCCGTCGCGGTCGCGTCCGCACTTGCCGGCGTCAGCACGAACGGTCCGGAGCCGACCGGCTGCTGGTTGGTCTGCGCGTGCGCCGTCTGCGACCGGGGGTAGCTCGCGTCGGCGAGCAGCGGGTACGCCGGCGGCGGCACCGGGCAGGCCGGGAAGGGATCGCTGCCGAACACGTCCTCGCAGAACAGGCTCGGCCCCTGCACGACGAGATTGCCCGGATACAGCGTCGCCGCTTGCGCCTCGCTGCTGCCGCTCGAGTCGTACGCGCTCGCGGCATAACCGGCCGCGTCGTCGACGAGGGACGCGGTGATGATGGAACTCGCCGGCTTCTGGGTCAGGGTGAGGTGCACCGCGGTCGCGGTCGTCTCGCCCTCGAAGTAGTACGTCGCCGGCGCCGCGGCGGCCGGTGCGAGACCGGCGCCGGCACTCGCGAGTACGACGGCAAGTCCGACGGCGGCACACCCCGTTAGCCGGCGCAGCCCGCTCACCTCGGCCTCCCCGGACAATGCGGTGTTTTCCGCACGTTCAGGATACGGCGAGAGGCCGGTCGCCGTCTCGTGCCAGCATGTGGCCGTGCCGGGCCGCACCTTGGGCCTCCCGCAGGTCGTCGCGCACCGCGGCGCCTCGGAGGATGCCGCCGAACACACCCTCGCGGCGTACCGTCGCGCGATCGCGTCGGGCGCGGATGCGGTCGAGTGCGATGTTCGGCTTACCCGCGACGGCGTCCTCGTATGTGTGCACGACCGGCGGGTCGATCGCACCAGCGACGGTCGCGGCGTCGTCTCGGCGCTGGAGTTGGCCGACCTCGCCGAACTCGACTTCTCCTCGTGGCATCCCTCGCGGGTCGAGGCGCCGGACCTCGAACACGGTCCGGAGGACGGCCGGGTCCTCACTCTCGAGCGACTGCTCGAGACGGTGGCCGACTGCGACCGCTGGATCGAAGTCGCGATCGAGACCAAGCACCCGACCCGTTACGCCGGGCTGGTCGAGCTGACTCTCGTCGACCTGCTCGCCCGGTTCGGCCTCGACCGTCCCGGTGCCGACGGCCGCTCGCCGGCCCGGGTCATGAGCTTCGCGTCGTCGAGCCTTCGTCGGGTGCGCGGCCTCGCCCCCGCCGTCCCGACGGTTTATCTGATGCAGCGCATTCCGCTGCGGCTGCGCGACGGCGTCGCGCCCCACCCGGCCGACGCCGTCGGGCCCTCGTTGCGCGCGCTGCGGACGTGGCCGGCGTACGTCGAACGCGCGCACGCGAACGGCGCGCCGGTGCACGTCTGGACCGTCGACGATCCCGGCGACGTCGATTACGTCATGAGGCTCGGGGTCGACGTCATCATCACGAACCGGCCGGCGGCGGTGCGCCAGCAGCTGCTCGCGTCACCGGCTCACGGCTAACTGGTTCACGGCTGACTGGGCAACTCATGCACCGCGGCCCGCCCCGGCCGGTGCCGAGTTCGCTGCCGGGAATGCGGACCACCTCGATGCCCGCGGTCTCGAGCCGAGCGTTCGTTTCGATGTTGCGTTCGTACGCGACGCACAGTCGCGGCGCGATCGCGAGCGTGTTGTTGCCGTCGTCCCACTGCTCGCGTTCGGCGGTGACCGGGTCGAGTCCGGTGTCGATGACGCGCAAGGTGTCGATGCCCATGACCCGGGCGGCCGCGCGCAGGAACGGTTCGGGTGCGGCGACGTCGAGGTGGTGATCCGCCGCCGGGGTGACCACATGCGCGACGAGGCTGTCGGCGACGGCCGGGTACATGACGACGGCGTCGTGGTCGACCATCGTGCAGATGGTGTCGAGGTGCATCGTCGCCCGTTCCTGCTTGATCGGTACGACGACGACCGCGTGTGCGAGCCCGGCTTCGAACACCCGCGAGGCAAGAGTTTCGGCACCGGCCGGAGTGGTGCGCTGGCCGACGCCGATCGCCAGCACGCCCGGCGCCAGCGCGAGGACGTCGCCGCCTTCGAGCCACTGCTCGCCGGGCGAGTAGATGCGTCGCGTGCCGGCGAAGCGCGGATGATGCGCGTAAATGATGTCGGTCAGCTGGGTCTCCCGTTGCCGTGCCGGCATGCTCGGGCTGGTCACCGCGACCCACGATCCGATCCACACCGAGCTGTCCCGGGTGAACAGCAGGTTGGGAAGTGGCGGGACGACGAAGTCGTGTGGATCCATCAGCCGGTAGACGAGGCCGGATCCCTTGCGCAGCTCCTCGTGCGCGAGACCGCCGATCAGTACGGCGGCGAGGCCGTCGGCGTCGAGACCGGCGAGGTAGGCGCTGACTTCGCGGGACAGGGTGCGGCCGAGACGCGGATCGTTCGCGGTCCGCGCCACCATCGTCGCGCGCACGTCCGGGTCGGCCAATGTCTCGACCAGCAGCTCGCGCAGATACAAGACCTCGACGCCGTGCTGCGACAAGGCTGCGGCGAACACGTCGTGCTCGTCCTGCGCGCGTTCGACCCACGGGATCGCGTCGAAGAGCAGGTCGGCGGAGTTGCGCGGAGTGAGCCGCTTGAGTTCCGGGCCGGGCCGGTGCAGCACGACGGTGCGCAGCCGCCCGACTTCGCTGTCGACACCCGCCGGACTGTCGACGCTGGTCACGGCGCGAAGCCTACGCGGCGGTCTCCTCGGTGAGCCGCGGTTGCACGAGCATCGCGGCGACTTCGTCGAGGAATTCCGCGTTGACCGCGCTGCGCCACATCGCGCCGCGAACGATGCGCTCGCCCCACTCGGGATACGTCCGGACGATCGGCGCGATCGCGTTGTCGAGCCAGTCCTTGCCGTGACGTGGATCCACCTCGGCGTGCACTTCGTAGAACGGGTACGCCGCTTGCGGTGCGCCGCAGCGATCGAACGCTTGCAGCACCAGCCGGCAACGCGGGCCGGCCTGCAGCTCGATCAGGCCGAGCGCGCCGAGCATCTCCGGTTGCAGCCAGCGGTTGGTCGCGAGCAGTCCGCAGAACGCCGATCGAGCGAGCGCCGACACCGGTTGCGCGGACAGGGAGACGCTCGGCAACTCGATCGCGCCGGCGAGTTGGTCGTGCAACGTCGTATGCACCGCGTCGGGCGAGCCGTCGCCCATCTCGTCCCAGTAGTTCGTGGCGAGTTCCATCTTCGCCGGACCGCGTAGGCCGATCTGGCAGGCGGCGACGAGATCGTCGAAGTTCGCGTCCGGTCCGCCTTCGAGGGCCAGGAACGTCACGACCTCGGGCCACGTCGCTTCGCGCGCCAGCCACTTGTAGACCATCGGCAAGCGGTCGCGGGCCGCGAGTGTCCGCATCGCCTCGACCGGTTCGGCACCGGCGAGATCGCTCGGCAACGAAAGGGCTTCGAGTTCGGCCAGCCACGCCGACTCGCACGTCTGCTTCAGCGCCGCGATCGCCGGATGGTGCTGCCAGCGAGTGGCCTGGCCGAGTCGCTGAACCGGCCCGGTGTGCAGGTCGTAGATGCGCAACAACGTCGTATAGCGATCGCGCAAGTCCGCCGGACGCCGGCCGGCGAGTGCTTCGATCGCCACCGGATCGGAGCGGCGCAGCGCGACGTCGAGGTCGCCGGCCAGCGGTGTCGAGGCATCGCAGGTCATGACCGTTGTCTCCCCGCTGACCGCGCCGGATATTCGGGTTGGCGGCGCGCTCTGCTTTCATCTGCTGCATGCACCGCCGGCTGCCCGCGGCGGCCGTCGCCGGACTCGCGGTGTTCACCGCGCTCGTCGGTTGGCTGGTCGTCAGCCAGCTCACCGCGACACCGTCGCAACGCCTCGTCGACCTCGACGTCTATCGCAACGCGGGCACGTCGGTGCTGCACGGCCGCGACCTCTACGGCTACCTGAGCCACCCGCCGCAGCGCCTGCCGTTCACCTACCCGCCGTTCGCGGCCCTGCTCGCGGTGCCCCTCGCCTGGCTGCCGTTCGACGTCGCGGGGATCCTCTGGACCCTGGGCGAGCTCGCCTGCACGGTCGGGCTGACGGCGATCGGTTTCGGCCGGCTGCTGCGCGACAAGCGCACGAGCCGATGGTGGCCGTTGCTGCTCGGCCTGCTCGCCGGCCTGATCCAACTCACGCTGCCCTTCCGCGACGAGGTGAAGTTCGGCCAGGTCGACGAACTGCTTGCGTTGCTGGTCGCGATCGACTGCCTGAAGGTGCGCGGCAAGGCGGCCGGAGTGCTCGTCGGCGTCGCCACCGCGGTCAAGCTCACCCCGGCGGCGTTCGTCGTGTACCTGTTCGTCCGCGGTCGCTATCGCGCCGCCGCGACCGCTGCCGCGACGTTCGCCGGCTGCACGCTCGCCGCCGCGGCCCTGTTGCCGCACGATTCGGATCGGTACTGGACCGACGCGCTGTTCCACACCGAGCGGCTGCGGTCGAACGCCGGTACGTCGAACCAGTCGCTGCGCGGGATGTGGCTACGCGCGTTGCCCGGTCACAGCCACGTGGTCACCGCCGCGTGGCTCGTCTCGGCCGCGGTCGTCGCGGTGTTCGGTCTGTGGCGGGCCCGTGCCGCGTCGCGGCGCGGCGACGAGGTCGCGGCGGTCGCGTTGGTCGGGCTCACCGCCGTACTGGTGTCGCCGGTGTCGTGGATCCACCACCTCGTCTGGTTGCCGCTGATCCTCGGCGTCCTGCTCGACACCGGCCGGGCGCGCTGGCGGTGGGCGGCCGCCACCGCGGTCTGGGTGTTCTTCGTCGTACGGGTGCCGTGGCTCGGATCGCACGCCGCGGCGTCAGGGACCCTGGTGCCGCTGGGTCGAATCGTGCAAGATGGGTTCGGTCTGATGTGTCTTGTCCTGTTGTGCTCCGTACCGGCCCGGATGACGGGTTCGATTTTGCGATCCTCCATGGCGGACTCGGTAACTCTGCGTCACAATGAGGACGTCCACCAGGGGGGAGATACGTGACCAAGCTCATCCTGCGGCTCGAACGGCTGCACGGCACCGAGGTGGTCACCGGCACGGCTCCCGCCCCTCGCGCCGGCGGTACGGCGCACCACGTCGTCGATCTTGGCGACAACGGCCGGGCGCCCGCGGCCTCGACCCCGCTGGCCCGCTGGATCGCCACGGCCGCGGCGGCACACGACCCCTGCCTCGTCCTCGACGCCGAGGGGCAGATCCTCTCGGTGTCCACCCGGGGTGCCGAGCTGCTGGGGTGCAGCGACGTCGCGGTCATCGGCCGCCGGCTGCTCGACGTGATCGAGCTGGTCGACTTCGAGACCGGCGGCGCGCGCCCCGATTACGCCGTACGGATCGCGCCGATCGCGGTGCTGTCGCCGGGGCACGGCCTGATGCGCAGCCTGCTGCGGGTACGGCGTAGCGACGGCGGCCGGCAGACCGTCGACGCGTCGGCCGCGCCGATCCACGACGCACACGGCGAGACGGTCGGCTCGTTCACGTTCATGGCGCCGGTCGGCGGCCACTGACCGCTCGCTAGGCCTGGGCGGCGTCGACCGCAGTGACGACGGCGAAGGCGAGGAACAGCCCGGCGGCGAACCGCCGGATCCAGAGGACCGGGATCACGCGCAGCAACGACCGGCCGCCGAGGACCCCGAGCGCCGCGACCAGGACGAGTGCGGTGGTGGCGCCGACCCCGACCGACACCGGGTCGCGGTACTTCGCCGCGAACGCCGCGGTCAGCACTTGGCTGAGGTCGCCCCACTCGGCCGCGAACAAGACGCCGAACGTCGTCAGCGACGCGCGCCGGAAGCTGGCCCGGCGCGGCACGTCCTGGACCTCGCCCTCGACCTCGGCCGCCTCCTGTTCCGGTGTCTCGTCGCGCAGCCGCAGCAACACGATCGCGCCGAGCAGGAACAACGCTGCCGTGACCGCACGCACCGGTTGCTTCGGCAGATACGACACCAGCCCACCGGCGGTCACGGCGACGATGCTCTGGACGACGAACGCGCCGGCGGCACCGACCCAGACCGGGAACGGCGAGAACCGGGTCGAGAGCACCAGCGTCGCGACGAACGTCTTGTCCGGCAGCTCGGCCGGGAAGATCGTGGCGAACACCGTGAGCGCGACGACGAACGACATCAGCCCTCGCCGGGCTCGTCGCCGAGCAGATGCGCGGCGGCCGCGGTTGCTGCGGCCAGCGTCGCCTTGATCGGCCGGCCGAGTGCGACCGCCGCGGCCGCGACGTCGTCGTACTCCGGTACGGCGTTGACGATGCGCGCGTCGAGCCGGGCGAGCTTCACCCGGATCGCGTGACCGCCGACGTCGACGCTGACCCATTCGCGGTCGAGTGCGCGCTTGCCGACCCGGGTCGTCCGGATGCCGATGGTCGAGCTCTCGGTGAACAGCACCCGCGCGGCGGCGTCGGCGAAGTCGGGCGCGACCAGCGCGCTGACGGTGTGCGCGGCCCGGCCCTTCTTCATCACGATCGGGGTCAGCCACGCGTCGCCGGCGCCCGCGTCGAGCAGCCGGGCCAGCACCGCCGGCCACAGTCGCGGATCGAGGTCGTCCACGTTCGCTTCGAGCAGCAACCAGTCGTCGTCCTCGGCTCGGGGGCTGACCGCGTGCCCGACGACGAGGCGCAAGACGTTCGGCTGCTCGTCGAGTTCGCGAGCGCCGAGACCGACCGCGGTCGCGCTCACCTCCATGGCCGGCATCGGGCCGGCGCCGCCGGCGAACTCGGCGAGTAGCGCGACGCCGGTCGGGGTCGCCAACTCGACGTCCACCGGCCCGCCGTACCCGACGAGGTTGCCGGCTGCGAGGAGTTCGAGCACCGCCGGGCCGGGCACCGGGACGACGCCGTGCGCGGTCGAAATGCGGCCGCCGCCGAGCGCGATCGGCGACACCACCAGCCGGTCGAGGCCGAGTGCGGCGAAGCCCTGACATGCGCCGACGACGTCGACGATCGTGTCGAGCGCGCCGACTTCGTGAAACTCCACTGTCTCCGGCTCGATCCCGTGCACCCGGCTTTCGGCCGCGGCCAGCCGGCGGAAGACGGCCTTCGACCGGTCGCGTACGGCCGGCTCGACAGCGGCGTGGTCGACGAGCTCGAGCAGGTCGGCGAGCCGCCGGTGCGGCTGATCCTCGCCCGGCCGCACGTCGACCGAGATGCCGCGTAGCCCGCCGCGATTGCCCTCGGCGGCGGAGACGTCCACGCCGAGCGTCCGCGCCAGCGCGCCGACATCGAGCGCGCCCAAATCGGTGAGCGCGCCGAGCAACATGTCGCCGCTCACGCCCGAGCCGGCGTCGACCCAGCCGATCATCTGGCGGCGCGCCGGGCCACTCGGGCCGCGAAGACACCTGCGCCGAAACCGTTGTCGATGTTCACGACCGTGACGCCGGGCGCGCAGGAGTTGAGCATTGCGAGCAGCGCCGCTAATCCGCCGAACGAGGCGCCGTACCCGACGCTGGTCGGGACCGCGACGAGCGGGGTGCCGACCAGGCCGCCGACGACGCTGGGCAGCGCGCCTTCCATCCCGGCGGCGACGACGAGGCAGTCGGCCTCGGCGAGCGCGTCGCGTTCGGCGAGCAACCGATGGATGCCGGCGACGCCGACGTCGCACACCCGTTGCACCTGCGCGCCGAACGCCCGCGCGACGAACGCCGCCTCGGCCGCGACCGGTTCGTCGCTGGTGCCGGCCGATACGACGACGACGTCGCCGCGCGGCACCGGCAGTGCGCCGACCGCGACGCAGCGCGCGACGGCATCGACGGTTGCGTCCGGGAACGCGACGGCGACCGGGGCGAGCATGCCCTCGGTGAGCCTGGTCGCGAGCGCCGGCCGGTCACCGGGCTGGGCCGCGAGCGCGCCGAGCAAGGCGACGACCTGCTCGGACGTCTTGCCGGCCGCGTACACCACTTCGGGGTCGCCGGTGCGGACACCGCGGTGCGCGTCGAGGCGGGCGAAACCGAGGTCGGCGTAGCCCGCGAGCGGGCCGGCGGAGAGTGTCGCGGCGGCTGCCTCGACGCCGGTGTCGCCGGCCGCGACCGACTCGAGCAGCGTGCGCAGCTCCTCGGCGTCCACGCGACGACACTAGTTCGACCTCCATTACGCTGGCGCACCGTGTTACCGCTGCCAGCCAGGACCGTCGACGTGGTCGCGCTGGCGGCGGCCGGCGGCGCCTTCGTGGCGCTGTTGCTCGCGCTGACGGCGCACGTTCGCGTGGGTCGGCTGCGGCGCGGCTTCGCCGTACTCGACAGCGGTGACGGGCCGCACAGTGTCCTCGACGCGCTCGGCGCGCAACAGCGCGAGACCGCGGCGTTGCGCTCGGAGGTCGCCGCGGCGCGCAACGACGTCGCGGCGACGCGGGCGGAACTCGCCGACGCGTTGCGGCACGTCTCGGTCGTGCGGTACGACGCCTTCGGCGAGATGGGTGGCCGGCTGTCGTTCACCGCCGCGCTGCTCGACGACGCCGGCGACGGGCTCGTGATCACCTCGATCCACGGCCGCAGTGAGGCGCGGACGTACGCGAAGGGTGTGAAGGCCGGTCGCAGCGAACAGTCGCTGTCGCCGGAGGAGGAACAATCGATCGAGCTCGCGATGCGCGGGCCTTCACCCAGGCGCTGACGGTGCCTGGGCTGCCGCCGGGGCGCTACGCGTACCTCGGCCCGCGGGGCACGTTCTGCGAGGCCGCGCTACGGACGATCCCGGCCGCGGACGGCGTCGAGCACCTGCCGTGTGTGTCCGTGTCGGACGCGCTCGACGCGGTCCGCGCCGGCGAGGCGGCCGGCGCCGTCGTACCGCTGGAGAACTCCGTCGAGGGCTCGGTCGCCGAGACCCTCGACGGGCTCGCGACCGGTGATCCGCTGCACATCGCCCGCGAGGTGCTGCTGCCGGTCACGTTCACGTTGCTCGCGCGGCCGGGTACCGCGCTCGGCGACGTCACGACCGTCACGACGATGCCGCACGCCGAGGCGCAGGTGCGCGGCTGGTTGCGGACGCATCTTCCGTCGGCGCGGTTCGTCCCGGCGCCGAGCACGGCGGACGGCGCGCGGGCGGTCGCCGCGGGCGAGTACGACGCGGCGGTGGCCGCGCCGATCGCGGGCGAGCATTACCGGCTGAGCGCGCTGGCGGACAACATCGCCGACAACGCCGGTGCGGTGACCCGGTTCGTGTTGGTGCGCCGGCCGGCCGCGCCGCCGCCGCCGAGCCCGGCCGATCGCACGACGGTGATCGCGTTCATCCGCGACGACCATCCGGGCGCGCTGCTCGAACTGCTGACCGAGTTCGCCGTCCGCGGAGTCAACCTGACCCGGATCGAGTCGCGCCCGACCGGCGTCGGCCTCGGTCGCTATTACTTCTCCATCGACGCCGAAGGCCACATCGCCAACGCCCGGGTCGCGGAGACCCTGGCCGCGCTGCGGCGCGAGTGCGCGGACGTACGGTTCCTCGGCTCCTACCCGCGCGCGGACGGAGTCGCGGCGAGCGAACGACCGGGCACGGCGGACGTCGACTTCACCGACGCGCATGCCTGGGTCGAGGCGCTGCGCCGCGGCCCGGCCACCTGATCGGGTGCTGACGAACGAGACCCCCGCACCGACGACGGTTGCGGGGGTCTCGAAAGCTGGGTCAGTCGGTCAGACCGGGGTGCACTGGTCGACGGTCTGCTCGGTGCCGTTCACGTTGACGTACAGGTGAACGCAGGCGCTGCCGTCGGCGAACGCGGCCGGGGCAACGAAGCCGACGAGCGCGCCGGCGAGGGTGAGTACAGCGGCGATCCGCTTCATGTGGTGGTGCTCCCTTCGTGGGGGACGTACGACCCGTTCGTACTGACCCGACAACGGCGCACCGTGGTGAACCTCGCGCGCGGGTTCGGCAAAGATTCGCGACAGCGAACCCGCTGTCTGCACAGATAGCCTCGGGGCGTGATCGACCTGCGGGCGCTGCGCGCCGACCCGGACGCCTTCCGGCGCAGCCAGCGCGTCCGCGGCGCCGATCCCGCGCTGGTCGACGTCGTACTGGCTGCGGACGAACGGCGGCGCGCGGCGGTGACGGCCGCCGACACGTTGCGCGCCGAGTCCAACGTCGCGAGCAAGGCGATCCAGACTGCGCCGGCGGCGGATCGTCCGGCGTTGATCGAGAAGGCGAAGGCGCTCAAGGACTCGGTCCGGGCCGCGGAGGAGGAGCAGTCGGCCGCGGACGCGGCGTTGCGGGAGGCGACGTACGGGCTGGCGAATCTCGTCGAGCCGGAGGTGCCGGAAGGCGGCGAGGCCGATTCCGTCGTCCTCGAAACGGTCGGCACTGTGCCGGCGTACGACTTCGATGTTCGCGACCACGTCGAGATCGGGCAGCGGCTCGGCGCGATCGACCTCGAACGCGGGGCGAAGGTCAGTGGCGCGCGCTTCTACTTCCTGACCGGTGTCGGCGCCCTGCTCGAGCTCGCGCTGGTGAACCTCGCGATGGCGCAGGCGACCGCCGCCGGTTTCGTGCCGGTGATCGCGCCGTCGCTGGTGCGGCCGGAGGCGATGGAGGGCACCGGTTTCCTCGGCGCGCATGCGGCCGAGGTCTACCGGGTCGAGTCCGACGACCTGTATCTCGTCGGCACCAGCGAGGTCGCGCTGGCCGCGATGCACATGGACGAGATCCTCGACGGTGCCGCGTTGCCGTTGCGCTACGCCGGGTTCTCGTCGTGCTTCCGGCGCGAAGCCGGGTCGTACGGCCAGGACACCCGCGGGATCGTGCGCGTGCACTGGTTCGACAAGGTCGAGATGTTCTCGTTCTGCCCGCCGGAAGACGCGGCGGCGGAGCATCGCCGGCTGCTCGACTGGGAGAAGCAGTTCCTCACCGCGTTGGAGCTGCCGTTTCAGGTGCTCGACATCGCGGCCGGTGATCTGGGATCGAGCGCGGCGCGCAAGTTCGACTGCGAGGCGTGGTTCCCGTCGCAGGCTCGCTACCGGGAACTGACCTCTACGTCGAACTGCACGACGTTCCAGTCGCGCCGCCTCGGCGTTCGCTATCGCAGCGCGGACGGGCCGGCTCCGGTCGCGACGCTGAACGGGACGCTGTGTGCGATCGCGCGCACGATCGCGTGCCTGCTCGAAGTGCACCAGCAGGCCGACGGATCGGTGCGGGTGCCGCCGGCGTTGCGGCCGCACCTGGGCCGCGAGGTGCTCGAACCGGTCTCATGACCGCACTCGTGCCGGCGGTGGTGGCGACCGATCTGGACGGCACGATCGTGCGGTCGGACGGCACGATTTCCTCGCGTACGCGGGATGCGTTGGGGCTGGCATCGGGCGCCGGTGCGGCGGTCGTCGTCGTCACCGGTAGGCCGCCGCGATGGATGCACGACGTCGCGGCACAGACCGGTCACCACGGGCTCGCGGTATGCGCGAACGGTGCGCTCGTCTACGACCTGCGCACCGAGACGATCGTCGAAGCGCATCCGCTCGGTGTCGATGTCGCCCGCGCGTTGGTCGAGTCGCTCCGTACGGCGATCCCCGGTCTCGGCTTCGCGGTCGAGACGGTCGAGTCGGAGTTCGGTCACGAGCCGGCGTACCGCCCGCGTTGGTCGACCGACGGCGCGCTGGTCGCGGATCTCGAAACGCTGCTGTCGCGACCGCTGGCAAAACTGTTGGCACGACACGAAAATCTCGACTCCGACGAGCTGCTCGCGCAGGCTCGTGCCGTCGTCGACGAGGCGACCGCGACGATGACGCACTCGTCCCGCGACGGCCTGCTGGAGATCAGCGCGGCCGGGATCAGCAAAGCGACGACGCTGGCCGAAGTCGTCGCCCGCACCGGTCACGACGCGGCCGACGTCATCGCCTTCGGCGACATGCCGAACGACCTGCCGATGCTCGCCTGGGCCGGCCACAGCGTCGCGGTGGCGAACGCGCATGAGGAAGTGCTCGCGGTCGTCGACGAAGTGACGTCGTCAAACGACGACGACGGCGTCGCCGCAGTCCTCGAACGGCTTTACCGGCCTTCCTAGAGATAAGGGCCGGTGGGGGGCTGACCTTGTGCGGGATTGTCGCCCGGTCCCATCGGCAGGGCGCGGCGGCGCATCTCTTCCAGTTGCGCGCGTGCCGCCATCTGCTGGGCGAACAGCGCGGTCTGGATGCCGTGGAACAGGCCTTCCAACCAGCCGACGAGCTGCGCCTGCGCGATCCGCAGCTCGGCGTCGGTCGGCACCGAGTCGTCGGAGAACGGCAAGGTGATGCGTTCGAGCTCTTCGCGCAGTTCGGGCGCGAGGCCGCTCGCCAGTTCCTTGATCGAGCTCTCGTGGATCTCACGCATCCGGACCCGGCTGGCCTCGTCGAGCGGCGCGGCGCGTACCTCCTCGAGCAACTGCTTGATCATCGTGCCGATCCGCATGACCTTCGCCGGCTGCTCGACCATCTCGGACAGCGGCGACTCGTCGTCGTCGCCGGTCGGTTCGGCCGCGATCGGGGCACCATCCGGTCCGACGGTCACGATGCGCAGCCCTTCGCCGGGACGGTCCGATCGTTCGGTCATGTCTCTATCGTCCCCGACAATTGAGGTGCGCCTGTCGGCGGGATGGGTCAGGCTGGGGGCCGTGGCCGCCGAGTTGGAGACGAGCACGCTTCGGCCGTTGACCGCCGACGACGTCGACGCGCTGATCGAGCTCAACACGCTGTGCGAGATCGCCGAGACCGGCCATCCGGATCACGAGGTCGTCTCGTGGATTCGCGACGGCGTGGACGAGTACAGGTCGTACGGCATCTTCGACGAGCAGGGGCTGGTGGCCGCGGCGTGGCTGGAGACGGAGCCGAGCGGCCACATCGGGTTCGAAGCCGACGTACGGGTGCGGCCCGGTCTTGACAAGGCGATCGGCGATCCGCTGCTCGCGGCGATCCGTTCCGCTGCCGCGGCGGCCGATCCGGACCGGCCGTTGCACGTCTTCGCGAACGCGTCGGCCGATCGCGCACGCGCGTGGGTCGAAGGTCACGGCGCGACCGTGATCCGCCACTTCTGGCGGATGCGCATCGATCTCGACGAGAGTCACGCTGCGGCGCCGGCGCAACGTGCGGGCGTGCGGGTACGGACGGTGCGCGACGACGACACCGATCTGCGCGAGGTCTTCCGGGTGGTCGACACGTCGTTCCAGGATCACTTCGGCCACGACGGCACCCGCACGTACGAGCATTGGCTGACGTCGCTTCGCCGCCGTTCGAACCTCGACCTCAGCCTGTGGTGGCTCGCCGAGATCGACGGCGTCGCGGTCGCCGCGTTGCTTGGGTGGCGGCTCCCCGACGACGAGCAGGAGTGGACCGGTCACGTCGGCACACTCGGCACGTTGCGCGAGGTCCGCGGTCGCGGCATCGGGTCGACCTTGCTCCGGATCGCGTTCGCCGAATTCGCCGCGCGCGGGCTGCGCAAGGCGACGCTCGGAGTCGACGCGGCGAACCCGACCGGTGCGGTCCGGCTCTACGAATCCGTCGGCATGCACCCCGACCACGAATGGGTGCTCTACGAGTTGCCGCCGCTCGCCGCCGGCACGGGCTGATCCGTCAGGCCTTCGTGCCGGCGACCGCAGATAGCGCATCGGCCGGCGCCACGACCGTGAACGGCACGTTCCATTTCGTCAGCGTCGTCGTCTCCGAGATGTTGCCCGACCGCGCCTCGTAACGAACCGGGCGCATGGTCGTGTCGTCGATCCATAGCGTCACGGTGACCGGTCCGGGCGCGCCGGTCACCCGGCCGGTGCCGCGAATACCGACTGCTTCGACACCGCCGACGCGTTGCTCCGGAAGCAAAGTCATCGGCGTCGGCATCCTGAGTTCCTTGATCGCCGACGAGAGCGTCACGCCCTCGGTGACCGTGTCGTACTGCGGATCGCCCGGCCGCAGGACCAGCCAACGCCCGCGCAGCCGGGCCGCCTGATCGGCACGGAACCCGAAGAACGTCGTGAGCGTCGCCGCGTTGCCGGTGAAGTAGGTCGACGTGCCGATCACCCGGACTTCGGCCCGCATCCCCGGACCGGGCGTGATGATCTGCCGGCCGGTGGTTCGGCCGTCGTCGTCGTTGAACGTCACCGTCCCGTGCGCCATCCGGTCGACGTCCGTGATGTGCACGCTCGTCGCGGCCGCCGCCGCGCGCCCGGCGGCCGCCAGCCACTGAGCGGCGGTGGCCGGCCGGAGCTGCCCAGGCTGTACGTACTTCGTGTGCGACACCGGCTTTGCCGGTGCCGAGCCGCGCAGCAGGTACCACGCGCCACCGCCGGCGGCGGCGAGCGCGAGCACGAGGGCGGCCACGACGACCGGCGGAATCGGGCCGCGCGCTCGCCCGGTGGCGGCGGGCGAGGACTCGGGCAGGATCGTCATCGTCACTAGTGATGTGTCGGCCCCCGATTTGGCCCGCTTGACTTACGACGAGGACAGTAAAGGCCCCTCGCCTGCCGGGTCGATGATGTCGGCCTCGAAGAACGTGTAGCGGCCGTCGAGCACCTTCATCGCGGCGTCGTAGGTCTCGGCGTCGTCGTTGAACCACAGGTCGTGGAACAACCGGTCGACCCGCCGGCGCGCTTGTGTGCAGAACAACTCGGCCAGCTCGACGTACTGCGCGGCGTTCGCGGGGTCCTCCGTCCGCTTGGTCTGCGCATAGACACACGCCGACGCGATCGCGTACAGCTCGGCGCCGATGTCGACGATGCGCCCGAGGAAGGTCTGCTTCTTCTCCAGCTTTGCCTGCCAACGGCTCATGCCGTAGAACGTCGAGCGCGCGAGCTTGCGGCAGTTGCGCTCGGCGAAGCGCAGGTGCTCGGCCAGGTCGCCGAACTCGTTGTACGACGTCGGGTTGGTGCCCTGACCGGCGGCGAGTTTCGGCAGCCACTTCGCGTAGAAGCCGCTGGCCTTCAACGCGAGCTTCGCCTTCTCGCCCATCGCGACGTCGGGCTCGATGATGTCGCCGGCGACGGCGAGGTGCTGGTCGACGGCTTCGCGCGCGATCAGCAAGTGCATGATCTCGGTCGAGCCTTCGAAGATGCGGTTGATCCGCATGTCGCGCAGCATCTGCTCGGCCGGCACCGGCTTCTCCCCGCGCGCCTTGAGCGACT
>JAICXQ010000088.1 GCA_025980325.1 Frankiales bacterium | reverse complement strand
TGACGCCGGCCTGCGATCCGGTGAACGACCGCGCGGACGCGCCGAGGCTGGCGATCGCCATCGCGAGCAGCGCCATCGAGATCCGCTCGCCGGACGTGAGCAGCATGTCGAGCTCGCGCGGCGGCGGCAACGGCGAGACCTGCTGGGCGAGGTCGAGCAGCTCGTCGGTCGTATCCCCCATCGCCGACACGACGACGACGACGTCGTAGCCGTCGCGGCGGGCCGCGACGATCCGCTGCGCCACGCGCTTGATCCGATCGGCATCGGACACGCTGGAGCCGCCGTACTTCTGTACGACGAGCGCCATGGGGTCGAGTTTACGGAAGGCAACGGCGTGCTTGACTGCACGGCGTGGTTGCTCGACGGGTCGCGGTGGCGGTCGCGACGCTGATGGCGTGCGCGGCGTGCACGTCCGGCGGCAGCGGCGGCCCGCGCAACGACCACGCGTCGGCAGCCGCGACGAAGCTCGCCGAACTCGCCGGTCGAGGTGCGGCGGCCACCTACACCGCGGCGTACACGTTCCACCAGGAGTCGCCGAACTCGACCGTCGTCGTCGACGTCTGGCACGCCCCGCCGAACCTGCGGGTCGACGTCGTCGGCGGCGGCGCGACGGCGTCGTTCATCCGGACGCCGCGCGCGACGTACTCGTGCGCGATGAAGAAGCACAAGTCCTCGTGCTTCACGGTCGCGGGCCCCGGCCGGCCCGCGCCGGCGCCGTTCGACGTCGGGCCGGCGACGCTGTTCTCCGACGACCTCGTGACGCTGTCGGCCAGCGGCATCAGTTACCTCGTGACGCCGGCCACACCCGTGCCGGCGAACGGCGGCCTGCCGGCCGCGACCTGCTTCGCGATCAAAGCCGGGCTGCTCACGCCGCAACCGGCGGTCCAGCCCGGAACGTACTGCTTCGCCGACACCGGCGTGCTGACATCGGTCACCTACCCGAGCGGCAACACGGCGCAAGCGATCCAGGTGCTGCCGGTCGCGTCCGCGGCGAAGTTCAAGCCGTACGCGAAGCCGTCACCGCTTCCGTCCTGAACCCGTCGAGCCGCGGCGTCCTAGAGGTCGATCGCGCGGCGGCCTTCGAAGGCGCGGCCGAGCGTGACCTCGTCGGCGTACTCGAGGTCGCCGCCGACCGGCAGCCCGCTCGCGAGCCGCGTGACCCGCAGGCCGAGCGGCTTCATCAGCCGGGCGAGGTAGGTCGCGGTCGCTTCGCCCTCGAGGTTGGGATCGGTGGCGAGGATCAGCTCGGTCACCGTGCCGTCGGCCAGCCGGGTCATCAGCTCGCGGATCCGCAGGTCGTCCGGGCCGACGCCGTCGATCGGCGAGATCGCCCCGCCGAGCACGTGATAGCGCCCGCGGAACTCGCGCGTTTTCTCAATCGCCACAACGTCTTTTGGCTCTTCGACGACGCAAATGACGGTAAGGTCGCGGCGAGGATCCCGGCACACCCGGCACATGTCCTCTTCGGAGACGTTGCCGCAGACCGTGCAGAAGCGGACCTTGTCCTTCACCTCGGTGAGTGCGGTGACCAGTCGCCGTACGTCGACCGGATCCGCGGCGAGCAGGTGGAAGGCGATCCGCTGCGCGCTCTTCGGACCTACTCCCGGCAGCCGGCCGAGTTCGTCGATGAGATCCTGGACCGCGCCTTCGTACATGGCTCGTCTTCCGGGCTCGTCTTCCGGCTACAGGCCGGGGATGCCGAGGCCGCCGGTCAGCGGTCCCATCGTCTGCTGGGTGATCTCGCTGACGACGCGGGACGCGTCGCGGACCGCGGCGACGACGAGGTCCTGCAACGTCTCGACGTCGTCCGGATCGACGGCCTTCGGGTCGATCGTCACCGACACGAGTTCGCCGCCGCCGGTCATGACGACCTTGACCAAGCCGCCGCCGGCGCTGCCCTCGACCTCGCGCGCGGCCAGCTCGGCCTGCGCGGCCACGAGCTGCTCCTGCATCTTCTGCGCCTGCTTCATCAGCTGCTGCATGTTGGGTTGCGGAGGCATGCCGTCACCCTACGTCCGGCGCCCCTCGCCGTCCTCGCCCTCGTCGACCACCTGCGCGCCGAGATTTTGCTGCAGCAGCTTGAGCGGATCGTCGTCCGCGGCATCGGTGACGTCGATCTCGACATCACGTACGGGCTCGGCAGCGGGCTCCGGCTCTGGGTCACCGTCACCGCCGACCACGACCGCGACCGCGACGTCGAGACCGATCACGTTGCGCAACGCGTCGCGTAGGAAGTCGCTCTTGTCGGCGAACATCTTCGCCAACTGCGACGTCGTGAAGGCAACCGTGATCGATTTCGGGTCGACGGCGGTGGGTTTCGCGTTGCGCAGCAACGCGTTTGCGGTTTTGCTGCTGACGTTGACGGCATCGAGGAGGTCCGGCCAGATCCGCCGTAAAGCCGGCAGGTCGAGCTGGCCGGCCATCGCTGCCGGCTCGGGTGTCACCTCTGGCCTAGGCGCCGGCTCTGGCGCCGGCGCGGCTTGCGGCGCAGGTACGTCGACCGCCGCCGGCGCGGGCGAGGGCGAGGGCGCAACGGCCTCGGCGGGGGGCGCGCCGGTGACCGACAGGCGGCGTTCGAGCCGGTCGAGCCGCGCCAGCAGCGCGCCGATGTCGCTCTCCGCGCCGGGCAACAGCACCCGCGCGCAGGCGAGCTCGAGCACCAGCCGCGGCGACGTCGTACCGCGCATGTCGACCAGCGCCTGCGCCATCACGTCACCGGCACGGGTCAGCGCCGCCCGGCCGAGCCTCGACGCCTGGCTGCTCATCCGGTCGATGGTGTCGGCGGGCAGGTCGAGCAGGCCGGACTCACCCGCGTCGGCGACCGCGTCGAGGACGAGCAGGTCCCGGAACCGTTCGAGCAGGTCCTGCGCGAACCGGCGCGGATCGATGCCCGCCTCGACGACTCGATCCACCGCGCCGAACACCGCGGCACCGTCACCCGCGGCGAACGCGTCGACGGTCTCGTCGAGCAGCGCGGCGTCGGTGTAGCCGAGGATGGCGAGCGCGCGGTCGTAGCTGATGCCGCCCTCGTCCGCGCCGGCGGCGAGTTGGTCGAGGACGGACAATGCATCGCGAGCCGAACCCGCGCCGGCCCGTACGACGAGCGGCAGCACCAGCGGATCGGCGGTGATGCCCTCGCGCGCGCACAGGTCGGTGAGGAACTCGCGCAGCACCGCCGGCGGGATGAGCCGGAACCGGTAATGGAAGGTGCGCGACTTGATCGTCGAGAGCACCTTCTCCGGCTCGGTGGTCGCGAAGATGAACTTCACGTGCGGCGGCGGCTCTTCGACGACCTTGAGCAGCGCGTTGAACGCCGCCTGGCTGATCATGTGCGCCTCGTCGATGATGTAGATCTTGTACGGCGAGGAGACCGGCGCGAAGAACGCGCGCTCCCTCAGGTCGCGGGCGTCGTCGACGAGACCGTGCGACGCCGCGTCGATCTCGATGACGTCGAGGCTGCCCGGCCCGTTCGGAGCGAGCGCGACGCAGGAGTCGCACTTCTCGCACGGCGCCGGCGTCGGTCCCTCGGCGCAGTTGAGCGACCGGGCGAGGATGCGGGCGCTGGAGGTCTTGCCGCACCCGCGCGGGCCGCTGAACAGGTAGGCGTGATGGATGCGCCCGGTGCGCAGCGCGGTCTGCAACGGCTCCGTGACGTGTTCCTGGCCGACGACCTCGGCGAAGCTGCCGGGCCGGTACTTGCGGTAGAGAGCGAGAGACAACGTGGTCCACCCTGCGAGGCTCGGGACCCCCCGTGCACCCGCCAGAGCCCGCTTACCCTTGCTGCCTTCCGGCCCTGGGGGAGTTGGGCGGGGTAACGCCACACGAGGGGTCGAGGACCCACTCTAGTCGCCTCGTGCGTGATCGCGGCGGGCGTCCACCGGCCGGCCAATTAGACTCGCCGGCGGAGGATTCGCCTAGTTGGCCTAGGGCGCACGCTTGGAAAGCGTGTTGGGGGCAACCCCTCGCGAGTTCGAATCTCGCATCCTCCGCCAACGGCGCGACAGTTTGCCGCGAAGCCCGAACGTCGTACCAATGTCGGCCGGCCGGTATCTCCGGCAGGAGCTGTCGTCCCAACGTCGAACCGTTCGGGTCTCGGATTGCCACAAGGGGGAGTCACCGGTGCGGGGTCGGATTCTTTTCGTGGTCGGCGCGCTCGCCGGCTGCCTCGGTTCGGCGTTGGGTGCCACCGCCGGGTCCGGCGCGGCGGCGGCGCCCGGATCGTCGGGGCACATGACGGCAGCGGTCGCCGGTGACGCCGCGCAGGCGCGGGCGCCGAGGTACACCGCGCGCGACCTGCGCTCGCCCGCGAGCTGGCGCGCGGCCCGCGAGCGGGTGTTGCGCGCGCGGCTCGCGACGATGCCGCGCAGCAGCGGCAGCACCGTCGTCGTCGCCGCGTACTTCCTCGACGACGCGCTGCCGATCGGCGATGTCGACCATGACGGCTTCAGCGACGTGTTGTCGGTGCGGATAGAGGCGCGCACCCCTGCGGTCGTGGTGATGTCCGGCCGGACCGGCAAAGTCTTGTGGTCCCGGCCCGACCCGGCGGCGTACGCGGCGGTCTACGTCTCGGCGCCCGGCATGACCTCGACGGTGATGACCCTGTCCAGTACCGATACCGGTGCCGACGCGGTTGTCGCCGGCGGGTTCGAGGACGTGTTCACGGTCGCGGCGTACCGCGCGGACCACGGCACGTCGCTGTGGTCGACGTCGATCAACGGGATCTTCGAGGGCGACCTCACCGGGTTCCGAGCCGCGGGGATCGGCGAGTTCGACGGGGTGCTGGACCGAGCCGGCGCCGCGCCGTACCTGCTGCTCGACCGGTTCAGCGAAGGTGATCCGCTCGTCGCGGACGGGTCGTCGATCGTCCCCGAGGTGATCGACGCGACGACCGGAACGACCGTGAGCGCCGGCCCGACGCTCGCCAGTGAGTGGTACGCGTGGGCCTTCCCGGTCGACGACCTCAACGGCGACGGCGCCGACGACTACGTCCTCGCGAGCTCGGATGCGCCGGCGGCGATAGAAGCCGTGTCCAGCGTGAACGGCGCACCGCTGTGGGCGATGCCGTTGACGAGCACCAATGGCGCGGCATCGCTGGGATTGGTCCGCGGCAGTCCCGACCTCACCGGCGACCACAAGCCCGACCTGCTCGTGAGCTGGTTCGACGACGCGGCCGAACACGTCTCGGCGTGGTCCGGCGCGACCGGAGCAACGGTGTGGACCCACGACGGAGAGGTCGGCAGCCCGCTCGGTGACATCGACCGCGACGGCCGCAGCGACACCCGCATCGTCACCTTCGGCCTGAACTCGATCACCTACGCCGCGGTGACCGCGACCGGGCGCACCGCGTGGTCGCACGAGGTCCGCTCACCCGCCGATCGCGCGGTCGTCAGCGCGTCGTACCCGGTCGGCGACCTCAACGGTGACGGCGCGGTCGACACGTACCTGCGGTACGTCAAGCAGGGCAAGACGGTGTCGTTCGGCGTCACGTCGAGCGTGACGGTCGCGGTGTACCTCATCGACGGTCGCACCGGCAAGCAGCGAACCGTTCACGACATGGGCCTGCCGGTCGGGGACAGCCTGTCCGGTCGGGCGATGACGTTCGTGCAGACCGTTCCGGCGAAGCACGGCGTACGCGTGATCGCGTTCAACGGCGCGACGACCCGCGCGTACTGGCAGACCTCGCTGTCGTCGGCGGACATGGACGGCGCGATCGACGTGTCGGTGCTGCCGATGACAGGTGGCCGCCGTGGCATCGTCGGTCTGATGAGCGGGCGGGCCAACGAGACCGTCGTGCTGCTGGACGGACGCCGCGGTGCCCGGCAATGGTCGGTGGCCTACCCGACCCGGATCGGCGACGGCTTCTTCGTCTAACCCGATCGGGTAAGCCCGTCGGGGACGCAGGAAACCGACCGCCGGCGACGAATCACCCTCGCACCAAAAGGGGGCGTCATGGTCGGAGCCGGCGGGAACATCACGCGGGGACACTGGGCGGTACGCGCGGCGGTAGTCGTCGCCTGCGCGGCGGCGACAGTGTCCGTGCCGGTGCAGGCGAAGGTTCCGTCCGCGGCCGCCCATGCGAGCCGGCCCGGTCAGGGCACCGCACCCGATCTCGATCTGACGAAGGCGCGCGGGCTCGAGCGGCTGCGGCAAGTGCTCGGCTCTGCGTCGCCGGATCGGAGCCGCGCCGCCGTCGAGCTCGCGAAGGCATACCTGCGGCTGCCGCTGACCGCGAATTCCGTGTCGTTCGCCGACGCGGCTACGGCGACGACATCCCCGAGCCAGGTTCACGTCGATGTGACCGACGGCGCCACCGGCGACCTCGACGGCGACGGCTACGCGGACTTCATCACGAAGGTCCACCACAGCGACCAGTGCGTCGACCGGTGGTACGCGCGCAGCGGCAGCGACGGCCATGTCCTCTGGTCGTTGCCGCTGACGTTCCCGTACCGCGGTTGCCCCCTCGTCTTGGACACGCTAGGGATGAACCCCCGGCCGATCACCGGCCCGTCCGCGCGCGACCTGATATTGGTGCACGCCGACTACGCGGCGCAGCCCAATGCCGTCTCGGTGTCGGTCGTCGACGCGGCGACGGGCAAGACCGCATGGACCTACCAGGTGGCCGCGCCGGTCGCGGCCGCGAGCCTCGTGGTTCCGACGAACGTCAGCCTCGTCCCGGGCCGGGCCGGCACCGGGGCGGTCGACGTGTTCGTGGGCACCGCCACCATCCTGCCGTCGAACAGCGGCCGCAACGCGGTCGGTGAGGGCACCTTCCTCGACGGCGCGACGGGCACGGCGTACGCGCATTTCCAGTCGGTCGAGCAGGGCGGCCTGGGCCTTCTGCTCCCGCAGGTCCTGCCGCTGGAAGGGGCCGACCGGTTGACCGGCGGCACCGCGGTGCTGACCGCGTCGGACATCGGAATCGCGGCGACGGCGCAAGTGGGTACGACGTCGTTCACCGGCGGCAGCCTCGTCGTGCTGACCGCGCACAGCCTCGCGACCGGCGCCGTCACGTGGGTCGCGCAGCACCAGATCGCGGGGAACCAGAACAGCGATCCCGTGGCCGCGATCGTGTTCGCGCTCGCGCTGCATTCGGACTCGCAATGGGATCCGGTGCTCTGGACCATCGACGGATATCACCCGACGGCACCGCAGTTCGACGCCTGGTACGGCGTCGACGGCACGCACGAATGGGCGTACGCGATGCCCGACTCCGGCGGGCTGGTCGGCTGGGTGGGCGTCGGCCATTCGCTGCTGTTCGCCTACAACGACGGCTCGTCGTGGCATCTCGCCCGCGTCGACGGCGTCACCGGCGAGAACAAGTGGTCGGTCGACGTCTCCCCGGTCGACCCCGAACACGCCGTCGGCTTCCTGATCGACGACCTAGCCGGCGACGGCGGGTACGACGTGTACGTCGAGCGCCTGTCGAGCACGGGGTCCGAGTTCGCCAACTGGGCGTACCGCTTCGACACCGGCCGGACGTTGTGGACGTCGAGCGAGATCCTCACGCTGCTCGGTGCCGATCTGCTCGACAGCGGCGAGCACAGTCTCGCGGGCGTGCCGAGCCTCGAAGCCAACGACAGGATCTGGAGC
The DNA here is from genome assembly GCA_025980325.1 of Frankiales bacterium. GTDB lineage: Bacteria > Actinomycetota > Actinomycetes > JAFAQI01 > JAFAQI01 > BP-197. The sequence continues at coordinate 2,132 of JAICXQ010000088.1, read as the reverse complement.
ATGCCGCTGTACGACGGGGCGACCGACTCGGGAACACACGAGTTGCGGCTGCCGGCCGAATGCCAGCTCGAGTGGGAGATCGGGCCGGGCGCCCGGTTCGTCTCCCGCACGTCCGGCCAGCTTCTGTTCCGGTGCACCAGGGAATTGCTGCTCGTCGACCGCCGCGGCACCGTATGGTCGCTCGACGACAGCGCGATGTGGGCCTGAGACATCCGCCGGTGCGTCAGAAGTTCCCGTACGGCGGGCAGTCGTAGATCGGGTTCAGCCCTAGACCCAACGGGTCGGCGACGTACACGTCACCGTCGGACTCGATCGTGACCGGTCCGTAGTCGCCGGCGTTCGCGACGAGGACGGGACACAGCGCCGGATCGATGGTCGACGTGAACGCATTGTTGAGGATGCCGTTGACCAGATCGATGAGAGCGCCGACCGGTGCCGGGAAGCAAGGAGCAGCAACGAAGCACATATCGGTCATCGGGCACACCCATCCGGTGTCGGTGCCGTCGGCGTACACGACGCGCTGGCAGAGGTTCACCTCGTCGGTTGGCGCGGCGGTGTACGAGACCGGGTTCGCGCCGGCCTGCACGCCGAAGCCGCTGTAACTGAACGTCGCGCCCGGCGCGGCGACCTGGTTGACCTGGACCTGGCAGCTGACCGTCGCCGCGACCGGAGCCCCGGTCGCGTCGAACGTGGCAGACGAGTCGTGGATTTCGCCGGTGAAGGTGTCGGGGCCGGTCACGGTGTCGTTCTGGTCGGTGCTGAAGCTGCAACCGCCGACGATCAGATCGCCCCCCGCCGCGCTCGCGGCCGCGGCCGGTAGTGCCGCCCCCGTCGCGCACATCGCGGCGGTCACCACCAGGACTCGTGCGACTGACACGCGCATTGCTGCTCCCTCGTAGGCCGGAAGTACGTTTCGACTGCACTACCGGCAGGAGCGCTGTTTGCTTACGCGGCTTTCACGCTGAGGCTGCGCAGGATCGGGGCGAAATCGGCGAGGGCCTTGGGGCTTCCCGCCGACCGGAAGACGAACTCGTACGACGTCCCGGCGCGCAGCAGGAACGCCGCCACCGACGGGTCGCGCCCGGTGACGGCGTCGACTTCGACCAGCCGGCCGACGGGGTTCGGCACCTCGCGCAACGTCATCGGCTTGAGCCCGGGATTCGCCGCGGCGAACCGCGAATCGCGCAGGTCGGCGCTGAACTGATCGACACTCGGCTCCTGCGGTGTGTCGTAGGAGATGACCGCGATCGAGGAGCCCGACGGGCCGGTGAGGAACATCGCCGGATGGCCGCCGAACGCGACCGCCGGCGTGACGTGGACGTCGGCGGTCCAGCCCTGCGGCAACGACACGGTGAGGCCGTCGGCCGTCGCGGTCCCGCCACCACCGAGCACGATGGTCGCGGCGGCGACCGCGAGTACGCCGTTGAAGCCGAGGTGGGCGGCCATCGAGCACACCAGCCCGCGGCGTACGTAGAGCCAGCCGAGCAGCAAGCCGAGCAACGTGTAGTAGAGCAGCGGCACCAGGTTGAAGCTCAGGTGCCACACGGCGAAGCCGGCGGCCGAGACCAGCAACGCGACGGCGGTTCCCTTGGCCCGCAACGATTCCAGCAACAGTCCGCGGAACAACACCTCTTCGACCAAGGGCGCCGCCGCGCAGGCGACGAGGAACGCCGCGGCGAGGTGCGCGAGATCGCCCTCGCTCATCATCACGACCATCCGCGGGTCCGGGTCGAGATAACCCGCCGACGCACTCACCGCGGCGAGGATCGCGCCGGACAACGCGGCGCCGGTCGCCAGGCCGATCGCGAGTCCGGTCGCAGGTGATCTCACCGTCCAGCGCAGCCGCACCGACGTCGTGATCTGCGTGACGACGAGTACGCCGACGACCGCGTACACCGCCATCGTGAGCACCGCGGCGTAGCGGATGTACGTCGCCTCGTCGAGCTGGCTTCGCGACAAGCGCAGCGACGCGAGCATCGCGAGCGCGCCGACGCCGATGGCGACGATCGTCAGCAGCAGCGCGCGACCCGAGACCATCCGGCCGGACGGCCCGTCGTACGCCGGGACGCCGACCGGCAGCGGAGTCGCCGCGGCCGGCGCGGCGAATGCCGCGAAACACTGCGAGCACCACG
>JAICXQ010000077.1 GCA_025980325.1 Frankiales bacterium | reverse complement strand
CGAGGATCGTCTGCCGCGCATCGTGCGCTTGCGCCAACGCGGCCGCGAGCACCGACGCGGGAATGCCGTCGAGCTTCGTGTCGAGCTGCAACGCGGTGACGAACTCGCGGGTGCCGGCGACCTTGAAGTCCATGTCGCCGAAGGCGTCCTCGGCCCCGAGGATGTCGGTCAGCGTGACGTAGTCGCTGCCCTCGTTGATCAGGCCCATCGCGATACCCGCGACCGGCGCCTTCAACGGCACCCCCGCCGCCATCAGCGACAAGGTCGACGCGCACACCGAGCCCATCGACGTCGAGCCGTTCGACCCGAGCGCCTCGGACACCGCACGGATCGCGTACGGGAAGTCTTCCTTGCTCGGCAGCACCGGGACGAGCGCCCGCTCGGCGAGCGCGCCGTGGCCGATCTCGCGCCGCTTCGGCGAGCCCACGCGGCCGGTCTCACCGGTCGAGTACGGCGGGAAGTTGTAGTGGTGCATGTACCGCTTGCGGGTGTCCGGCGAGAGCGTGTCGATCATCTGCTCCATGCGCAGCATGTTCAACGTCGCGACGTTGAGGATCTGCGTCTCGCCGCGCTCGAACAACGCCGAGCCGTGCACTCGCGGCACGACGTTGATCTGCGCGGACAGCGAACGGATGTCGGTGAGACCGCGGCCGTCGATGCGCACACCCTCGCTGATGATCCGCGCCCGGACGAGCTTCTTCGTCAGCGACCGGTACGCCGCCGAGATCTCCTTCTCGCGGCCTTCGAAGTCGGGCCCCACTTTCTCCTTGGCGAGATCCTTGACCCGGTCGAGCTCGGTCTCGCGCTGCTGCTTGTCGGCGATGGTCAGCGCGGACGCCAACTCGTCGCGAACGGCGGCGGTCACGGCTTCGAGCACGTCGTCGCCGTAGTCGAGGAAGACCGGGAACTCGCGAGTCGGCTTTGCGGCCTTGTCCGCGAGCTGCTGCTGCGCTTCGGCGATCTGCTTGAGGAACGGCTTCGCCGCTTCGAGCCCGCCGGCGACGACGTCCTCGGTCGGCGCCTGCGCGCCGCCGCGGACGAGCTCCACGGTGTGCTCGGTCGCCTCGGCCTCGACCATCATGATGGCGACGTCACCGTCGACCACCCGACCGGCGACGACCATGTCGAAGACCGCGCGCTCGAGTTCGCTGTGGGTCGGGAACGGCACCCACTCGCCGTCGATCAGCGCGACCCGCACACCCGCGACCGGTCCGCTGAACGGCAGGCCGGCGATCAGCACGCTGCAGGCCGCGCCGTTGATCGCGACGACGTCGTAGAGGTGATCCGGGTGCAGCGCCATGATCGTCGAGACGATCTGGATCTCGTTGCGCAGGCCCTTCGCGAACGACGGGCGCAGCGGCCGGTCGGTGAGCCGGCAGGTGAGGATCGCGTCCTCGCTCGGCCGGCCTTCGCGGCGGAAGAACGAGCCGGGGATCTTGCCCGCGGCGTACTGGCGTTCTTCGACGTCGACGGTCAACGGGAAGAAGTCGAACTGGTCCTTCGGGGTCTTCGACGCGGTCGTGGCCGACAGCACCATCGTGTCGCCGTTGAGGTAGGTCACGACCGAGCCGGCGGCTTGCTGGGCAAGGTGGCCGGTCTCGAACCGAAGGGTGCGCTCGCCGAGGCCTGATTTCAGTGTCGTTTCGGCGAACGTGACGTTGGAGCCCTCCATGGGCGCCTCCTGTCTGACAAGGGCGCTGCGCGGCGGAGTGCGGCCGGTCTTCGATCGAAGCACCCGCGGCCGGTGAAGGCCACGGGAGCCACTACCGAGGACCGGCGCTCGCCATCAGCCGGGCAGCGGCCCACGAGGTCGCCGACCCGGTCGGGCCGGCGAATACTGCTAGCGGCGCAGGCCCAGGCGCTCGATCAGCGAGCGGTAACGCGCCACGTCCTTCTGCTCCAGGTAGCGCAACAGCCGGCGGCGACGGCCGACGAGCTGCAGCAGCCCACGCTGGGTGTGGAAGTCGTGGCGATGCGCCTTCATGTGCTCGGTGAGGTCGTTGATGCGCCGGGTGAGCAGCGCGACCTGCACCTCGGGGGACCCGGTGTCACCGTCGCCGGTGCCGTAGTCGCTGATGATCTGTTGCTTGACGGCGGCGTCGAGCGGCACGAAGAGTCTCCTGAGTCATCCGGCCCGAGGGGCTGTACTCCCCGGAGTCGGGGAGCCTGGCCGCGGCGGGCAGACGGTACTTACCTCGGCCAGTGTAGCCGACCCGCGCCGGATCGGGCCCGGCCCGGGCGCGGGGCCGAGCCCGTCAGGCCCGGCCCCGCGCCGGTCAGGTGCGGAAGACGGTCAGGACCGGCGAGTGGCCGGCGACGTTGGTCGGCGTCGGGCCGATCGCGACCTCGAGCCGCCAGGTGCCGCGGGCGAGCTTCACCGAGAACGTGAACACCGAACCCTTGGTGAGCTTGACCAGCTGCAACCGCACCAGCGAACCGCGCGAGTTGATGTAGTTCAGCGAGACGTACTTCCCGGTCATGTTCGGCCCGACCGTGCCCTTGACCGTGAGCGTGGTCGTGTGGCTGCTCGAGGACTTGTTGGCCGGCGAGGTGATCTTGATGACCGGTGCGACCGTCGTCCGGGTCGTGGTCGAGCCGCTGCTCGCGTCGACCGAATCGCCGAGGAACCGGGCGTAGTAGGTCCCGTCGACCGCCGGCACGAACGTGAAGCTCCACGTGCCGGTCGAACCGGTCGACACCGCCGCGACGCTGTTCGTCGTGTGGTTGTCGTTCATCCGGTAGACGATGATGCGCGCCCGGGAGATCGCGGCGCCGGTCGAGCGGGTGAGCTTGCCGGACAACGTGATCCGGTTGCCGTACACGACGGCCCCGTGCGTGTTCGCGATCGTCAGGTGGGTGGCGTACTTCGGCACGCCGCCGGTGGCCGACGAGGCCGGGCCGTCGCCCGCGACGTTGTGCGCGGTGACCGTGAACGCGTAGGCGACGCCGTTCACCAGGCCGTGCACGACGAGGCTGCGCGCGCTGCCGTCGGCCGTCGGCGTGGTGACGGTCGCCGGGCCGGTGGTGTTCGGCGTCGCGCGGACGGTGTAGTGATCGATCGCTGCGCCGCCGTCACTGGCCGGCGCGGTCCACGACACGGTCGCGACCGTGTCGCCGGCGACGACGTGCACGCCGGTCGGCGCACCCGGCGTCGTCCGCGGCGTGCTGCTGCCGGAGGCGGCCGGACCGGTGCCCGCACCGTTGGTCGCCGTGACCGCGACGTCGTACAGCGTGCCGTTGGTCAGGCTCGACACGACGACCTCGGTCGTCTCCGCGGTCGGGCTCACGGTCGCGGCCGGCGTCACCGAACCGTGCGGGGTGACGGTCACGGTGTACGACGTGACCGCGCTGCCGCCGTCGGTCGCGGGCGCGGCCCACGAGATGTCGAGCGAGCCGTCACCCGGTGCGATCGCCAGCGACTGCGGCGCCGACGGAACCACGGTGTGCTTCGGCGTGGTCACCGCGTCGGATGGCAGCGAGTCGTTGCCGGCCGCGTCGGTCGCGATCGCGGTCACCGTGATCGTGCCGTCGGACAGCGAGGTGAGGTCGACGCCGGTCACGCTCCAGTTGCCGTTCGAGTCGGCACCGGTGTCGGCGAGCACGTCGTTCGTGCCGTCGGTGAATGTGACCGTCACCGACGAGTTGTCCTCGGCCGTCCCGCTCGCCGCGACCGCGGTGAAGTTCGACGCGGTGACCGGGTCGGTCACCGTGGACACGATCGGCTTCGCCGGCGCGGTCGCGTCCTTCTGCGTCGTCACCGCGTCGGAGGCGACCGAGGTGTTGCCGGCCGCGTCGGTCGCGGTGGCCGTCACGCTCAACGTGCCGTCGGCGAGGCTGCTGACGTCCGCGTCGCTGATCGACCAGGCGCCGCCGTCGTCAGCGGTGCCGGTCGGGTGGACCGTGGCCGTTCCGTCGGTGATCGACAGGGTGATCGTCGAGTCGGGCTCGGCGGTACCGGTGACCGTGATGGCGCTCTGGTTGGCCGCGTTGACCGGGTTGGTGACGGTCGAGACGACCGGCTTCGCCGGGGGCGTGTTGTCGACCGTGAACGTGAAGACCGTCGGGGTCGGGCTGTCACCGGCCGCGTCGTGACCGGTGATGGTCACGGTGTACGGGCTGGCCGCTTCGGACAGTGCCGAGCTCGGCGTGAACACGATCGTCTTGTCGCCGTTGCTGAACGACGTCACGCCGGCGGCCAGGCTGTCGGTCTTGTCCGCGACGGTGATGGTCGAGGTGCCGGTGTCGAGCGGCTCGTTGAACGTGCCGGTGACCGTCGACGGGCTCTTCGTCGGCGACGAGGCCGGCGTACGGCTCACCAACGCGAGGTCGATCGTGTCCTTCGGCGAGGTCACCTGCGTCGTCGTCGCGGCCGGGTTGCCGGCGGCGTCGGTCGTCGAGAGCGTGAAGGTGAGCTGACCGTCGTCGAGGTTCGACACGTCGATGCTGCTGAAGGAGTATGAGCCGTCGTCGGCCGCGGTCGTGCTCACGGTCACCGGCGCCGTGTCCGGGTCGCTCGCGTCGTCGATCGAGAGCATCAATCCGGCACCGGCCTCGGTCGCGCCGGCCGTGCCCGCGAGGCTGACCTCGTCGTCGTTGCCCGCGTTGACCGGGTCGGTGTGGCTGTCGATCCGCGCGGCCGCGGGCGCGACCGTGTCCTTGATGCGGTCGGCCGTCGCCGCGGTCGAGACGTTGCCGGCCGCGTCGGTCGCCGTGACCGAGATGTGCAGCCCGCCGTCGGCGAACGAGTGCGAGGTGAGGTCCGGGCTGATCGACCAGCTGCCGTCGCTGTGCGCTGCCGACGTGGGCACCTGGAAGCTGTGCGCGCTGTCGTCGCTCAACGTCACGGTGACGGTCGAGTCCGGCTCCGCCGTACCGGAGATCGGGTACGACGAGGAGTTCGCGATGTTGGCGTATGCCGGCGCGTCGAGGTTCGACGGCTGGTCCGGGCTGACCGTGTCCTTCGTCGTCGAGTCGGTGCCCGCCGGCGAGGCGTTGCCCGCCGCGTCGGTCGCGGTCACGGTCGCCGTGATCGTGCCGTCGGTGAGCGAGCTGATCGCGAAGCCGTGCGTGTACGCGCCCGTCGTGCCGTCCGCGATGGTGTCGAAGGTGAGCGTGTTCGGAGTCGGAGACGCGCTGTCGCTGAGAACGATGTGCACCGCGCTCGACTTCTCGGCGGTGCCGGACACCGTCACGGTGGTCGTCGAGGCGTTGATCGGCTTCGGGCTGATCGTGACGGTCGGCGTGGACGGGACGCCGGCGTCCTTGGTCGCGGTCGTGGTCGCGGCGGTGGACGGGTTGCCCGCGCCGTCGAGAGCAACGACGGAAGCGGTCAGCGTCCCGTCGTCGAGCGACGTCACGTCGAACGTCGTCGAGACCAGGTGGTTGCCGTCGGGCGTGACGCCGGTCGTCGTCAGTGCGGGAGTGTTCGGGTCGGCGTTGTCGTCGACCGAGATCGTCGCGCTGGTCACGTCGGCGGCGACCGTCGCGCTCACCGTGATCAACGTTTCGTTGCTGTGGTTGACCGGGCTCGGGGTGATGGCGGTGCCGGTCGGCTGGGCCGGCGCGACCGTGTCCTTCGTCACGCCGGTGGTCGCGATGTTCGAGACGTTGCCGGCCGGGTCCGTCGCTGTGACGTTCACGGTGATCGGACCGTCGGTCAGGCCGCTCGCGTCGATTCCGGTGATCGCGAACGCGCCGTCGGACGCCGGGGCCGAGCCGGTCGCGTTGTGGAGACCGTCAGTGAAATCGACGTTGACCGTAGAGCCCGACTCCGCGGATCCGCTCACGCCGACGTTTGTGACGTTGGCGATGTTGATCGGGTTGGTCGGGGCGAGGTTCGACGGCGACGCCGGGGCGGTGTTGTCGATGTTGAAGGTGAACTGACCGGTGCGCGGGTTGCCGTCCGCGTCGGCCACGCTGTAGCTGACCGTGTACGGGTTGGCGTCTTCCTTCATCGTGCTGCTGGTCTTCAGTTGCATCACGTCTGCCGACGGGAACGTCGTCGAGGCCAGCATGAGCGGAGTCGTCACACCGTTGGTGACGGTCCCGCTGGAGTTCGCCTGGTCGAGGGCCTTGTCGAACGTCAACGTGATCGTGTCGGTCTGCTGGTGCGTGCCGCCGGCGGCGGGCACGGACGAGAGCAGGTTCGGCTGGACGACGTCCTTGGTGGCCGTCTGCGTCGCCGCGCCCGAGGTGTTGCCGGCGGTGTCCTTCGCGGTCACCGAGTACGTCACGGTGCCGTCGGGCAGCGAACTGAGGTCGACGTTGCTGAAGCTGTAGTTGCCCGAAGTGTCCGTCGTGGTCGTCTTCATCACGTGGGTGGTGTTGACGCTCGCGTCCAACAACACCGTGATGGTGTCGGCGTTGAGATTGCTCGTCGCCGCCGTCGACGGCTCGGCAGTGCCGCTGAGGGCCGCCTGCGTCACGTTCGTGCTGTTGACGGGGTGGGTGAACGTGGAGATGGTCGGCGTCCCCGGCGCCGTCGTGTCGATCCGGAAGTGCAGCGTCCCGGTCGCGTTGAGCGCCGTCGGCACCGTGGTGTCGTTGACGTTATAGGTCACCGTGTAGTCGCCGGCGGTGAACGACATGGTCGGGGTGAAGGTCAATCCGTCGCCGGTGCCGGTGCAGTTGGCGATCGCGGTGACGCCGGTGACCGCGGCGCCGTTGTTCACCGTGACGGAGCTCGTCACCGGGTTCACCGTCGCGCTGAAGCACAGCTTCACCGACGCAGCGGATTGCACGATGCTCTTGTCCGCGGGCGTGGAGCTGACCAGGCCGAAGGTCGCGGCGCTCGCGACTGCGGGCGTCACTCCGAGCGTGGTCGCGGCGGCGACGCCGAGGACGAGCAGGCGCGTAACAGAGCGACGGAGCATGAGAATTCCCCTTGGGTGCCAATGGCACGCGCGACGGATCGTCGGGCGTTAGGGGCCAGGATAGGTGCTTTCGCACTCCGAGAAGGCCAGTTCCGGATCTTTCGCGTTCGTGGCGGTACGCAACACCTATAGCGTCCGGCGTACGGCGTCGACGTCGAGGCACATCTGTGTCACCAGCCCGGCAGCGTCGTCGAAGCGCACCTGACCGCGCAACCGCTCGCCGAACTCGACCCGCACGATCTCGCCGTAGAGGTCGAAGTCGGCGTCGAGCGCATAGGCCTCGACCCGGCGGTCGACCCCGTCGAACGTCGGGTTGGTGCCCACCGAGATCGCGGCCGGCCACCGCGATCCGTCCGCGCGGACGAGCCAGCCGGCGTAGACACCGTCCGCGGGCACCGCGAGGCCTGCGGGCAACGCGAGATTGGCGGTCGGGAAACCGAGCTCGCGCCCGCGCCCGTCACCGCGGACGACCTCGCCGCTGACGCCGTACGGTCTCGTGAGCGCGGCCGCGGCCGCGGCGACGTCGCCCGCCGCGACGAACTCGCGGATCAACGTCGACGACACGGGCTGCGCGTCGCCGACCAACGACACTGCGTCGACGTCGAAGTCATGGTGCGCGCCGAGGCTTCGCAGCAACGCGACGTCGCCGAGCGCGCGGTTGCCGAACCGGAAGTTCTCGCCGACGACGACCCGGCGCACGTGCAGCCGATCGACGAGCAACCGCTGGACGAACTGCTCCGCCGTCCACGACGACATCTCGCGGTCGAACGGCAACACCAACGTCGCGTCCACACCCAACGACGACAGCAGGTCGAGCCGTTGCGCAACGTCACCGAGCAGCAACGGCGCGGCCTCCGGGCGTACGACCGTCGCGGGGTGCGGATCGAAGGTGACGACGACGGACGACGCGTCGAGTTCGTTCGCGGCCGCGACCGCGCGGGCGACGATCGCGCGGTGCCCGGCGTGCACGCCGTCGAACACACCGATCGCGACGGCACTGCGTCCCCATCCGGCCGGAACGTCGTCGAGCGCCGACCACCGCTTCACGCCGACAACCCTACGTACCGGCCGGCGCGAACACGACGAGCGAGCGCACGGCACCGTCGCGCTCGTCCAGCAACGCCACCGCCGAACCATCCGGGGCCATCGCCGCGACCGGCCCCGCCGGAGACTCCGCGGCGGCCTCGATCCGTTGCCCGCGCGCGACCCGGTACACCTCGCCGTCCGTCAGCACGCGCACCGGAAACGCGGTCCGCAACGCGACGTCGAGCGCGATCACGTCGAACGATTCGGCCAGCTGATCCAGGGTGCGTGCGCCGGACACGTCGAAGCCGCCGACCCGGGTCCGGCGCAACGCGGTGAGGTGCGCGCCGACTCCGAGTGCGGCGCCGAGGTCGCGGGCCAGCGCCCGGACATAAGTGCCGGTCGAGCAGGTCACCGCGACGTCCAACGCATCATTCGTACGTCGCAGCAATTCGAATCGCGAGACGTGCACCGGCCGCGCGGCGAGTTCCACCGATTCCCCGGATCGCGCCCGCGCGTACGCACGCTTGCCATCGACTTTGATCGCGGAAACGGTCGACGGGACCTGCATCAGCTCGCCGGTCAACGACGACATCGCCGTCGCGATCGCGCTGTCGGTGACGCCACTCGCGTCGACCGTATCGACGACGTCGCCGTCGGCATCGTCGGTCACGGTCGTGACTCCGAGACGGATCGTGGCGAGGTAATCCTTGTCGTGCAACGCAAGATGGCCGAGCAGCCTCGTCGCGCGCTCGACGCCGACGACGAGCAATCCGGTCGCCATCGGATCGAGCGTGCCGGCGTGACCGACCCGCCTCGTGCCGGCCAGCCGGCGGCAACGGGCGACGACGTCGTGTGACGTCCATCCCGCCGGCTTGTCGACGAGAACCAGGCCGTCGCGCACAGGGCCGGCGTCGGTCACAGGGTCGGCGCCGCCGACAGCGCGGCGACGAGTGTGGCCGCCGTCGTCTCGACGTCGTCGTACGACGTGAAGCCGGCCGCGAGCCGGTGGCCGCCGCCGCCGAGACCGGCGCACACCGCGCCGACGTCGGTCGCGCCGCGCGATCGGGTGGAGACCCGAAACGATCCGTCGACGTCCTGCTTGAACACGGCCGCGACATCGGCCTCACGGGTGGCGCGGACCGCCTCGATCACCGGCTCGATCTCGTCGAGGCCGAGGCCGGCGGCGGCCAGGTCGTCGGTGGTCGTCCAGGTCCAGACCAGGCCGCGCCCGCCGACCGCCTCCGGATCGAGGACGAGCCGGGACAGCGCGGCCCCGAGCACCCGCGCGAAGCCGTACGGGCGGCTGCCCCACAACTGTTGCGCGACGACGTCCGGCCGCACGCCGGCGGCGAGCAACCGCCCGGCGACCGCGTGCACCGCGGGCGTCGTCACCGAATGCTGAAAGCTGCCGGTGTCGGTGACGAGACCGACGTACAGCAGCGTCGCGGTGTCGGTGTCGATCGTGTCGACGAGCCGGCGCACCAGCTCCTCGACGACGACCGCGGTCGCCGCCGCAGACGGATCGATCAGCTGCACGCCGGCGAGCCCGCTGTTGTGCGCGTGATGGTCGATCACGAGCAATGCGCCCGCCGCGTCGGCCACCGGGCCGAGGACACCCAACCGATCCCGGCTGGCGGTGTCGAGGACGACGAGCAACGACGGCGCGGCGGGCACCCGCGACGGCGGCACGACGGTGTCGATGTCGGGCAGCCAGAGGTACGGCGCCGGCACCGTCCATCGCTCGTCGCCCCACGTGCACGTGACGTCGACCCCGCGTGCGCGCAACACCCGCGCGAGCGCGAGCATCGAGCCGAGCGCGTCACCGTCCGGCGCGACGTGGCATACCAGCGTCGCGTCCGCGACATCGGTCAGCAGCGAGAGCGCGTCGGACCACCGCTGCTCCGGCAGGGTGACGGCTGCGGTCACGCTTGTGCGTCGGCGTCGTCGGTCTCGGATTCGAGCGCCGAATGGCGGTATGGGTCGACGTCGCCGGCCGGTCGTGCACCGGCCGCCAGGTGATGCACCTGTTCGTCGGCCTCGCGGGCGCGTTCGAGCAGCTCGTCGATGTGGCGCGCGTTCTCCGGCAGCGCGTCGTGCACGAACGCGAGCGACGGCGTGTGCTTCAGACCGGTACCGCGACCGACCGCCGATCGGATCACGCCCTTGGCGCTCTCCAGCGCCGCCGCCGTCTCCGTCCGGTCCGACTCGTCGCCCCACACCGTGTAGAAGACGGTCGCCTCGCGCAGGTCCGGCGTGAGGCGCGCGTCGGTCACGGTCACCATGCCGAGGCGCGGATCCTTCACCTGACGTTCGATGACGCCGGCGACGATCTCGCGCACCCGGACGCTCATCCGCCGGATCCTCGCCTGGTCCGCCACCGCCGCTCCCTCCTTCCCTCGCCCTCGTCGACCGTGACGCCAACCCAAGAACTCAGTCGTCTTCGCCGTACAACCGTCGTCGTGCCGAAAGCAACTCGATCTCGGGTCTTGCCGCGACCAGGCGTTCGCATGCGTCGAGCACCTCACCGCAATGCCCGGCATCGACCGAGACGGTCGCGACACCGACGAGCGATCGCCGGTGCAGCTCGACGTGTCCGGCCTCGGCCGCCGCGACGTCGTAGCGCCGGCGCAACTCCGCGACGATCGGGCGGACCACGGAACGCTTCTCCTTCAACGAGTGCACGTCACCCAGCAGCAGGTCCAACTCCAACGTCCCTACGTACACCGCCGGTTACGCCCGCGGCTTCTCGCGAAGCTCGAAGGTCTCGATGACGTCGTCGACCGCGATGTCGTTGTAATTGCCCAAGGACACACCGCACTCGAACCCTTCGCGTACCTCGGTCGCGTCGTCCTTGAACCGCCGCAACCCCGCGATCGACAGGTTGTCCGCGACGACGACGCCGTCGCGCACCAACCGCGCCTTCGCGTTGCGCACGATCGTGCCGGACCGTACGACGCAACCGGCGATGTTGCCGAACTTCGAGGATCGGAAGACCTCGCGGACCTCCGCGGTACCGAGTTGCACTTCCTCGAACTCCGGCTTGAGCATGCCGCGCAGCGCCTGCTCGACGTCCTCGATCGCCTGGTAGATGACCGAGTAGTAACGGACGTCGACCTTCTCGCGGTCGGCGAGCTCGCGCGCCTTGCCTTCGGGCCGGACGTTGAAGCCGATGATGACCGCGTCGGAGGCCTTGGCGAGGTTGATGTCGTTCTCGGTGATCGCGCCGACGCCGCGGCCGATGATCCGCAGGCCGACTTCGTCCTCGGCACCGACGTCGATCGCGAGCAGCGCGTCTTCGAGCGCCTCGACCGAACCGGACACGTCGCCCTTGAGGATCAGGTTGAGCTGGTTGACCTCGCCCTGCTTGATCCGTTCGAGCACGTCTTCCAGCGTCAGTCGACCGCGGCTCTTCGCCAGTTCGGCGTAGCGCTCGCGGGCCTGCCGCTGGTCGGCGATCTGCCGGGCCATCCGGTCCTCGGGCACGACCATGAAGTTGTCGCCCGCACCCGGAACGCTGGTCAGACCGAGCACCTGCACCGGCCGTGACGGCGGCGCCGCCTCGACCGGATCGCCGTTCTCGTCGAGCATCGCGCGCACCCGACCGAACGCGTCACCCGCGACGATCGAGTCGCCGATCCGCAACGTGCCGCGCTGCACCAGCACCGTCGACACCGGACCGCGACCGCGGTCGAGGTGCGCCTCGATGGACACGCCCTCGGCCGGCCGGTTCGGGTTGGCCCGCAGGTCCAGCGCCGCGTCGGCGGTGAGGACGACGGCCTCGAGCAGGTTGGGCAGGCCGGCGCCGGTCACGGCGGAGACGTCGACGAAGATCGTGTCGCCGCCGTACTCCTCCGCGATCAGGCCGTACTCGGTCAGCTGGCCGCGAACCTTCGTCGGGTCGGCGCCTTCCTTGTCGATCTTGTTTACCGCGACCACGACCGGCACGTCCGCGGCCTGCGCGTGGTTGAGCGCCTCGATCGTCTGCGGCATGACGCCGTCGTCCGCCGCGACCACGAGGATCGCGATGTCGGTGACCTGCGCGCCCCGGGCTCGCATGGCCGTGAACGCCTCGTGGCCCGGAGTGTCGATGAAGGTCAGCGTGCGGTCGTCGTCGTTGACGATCGTGTGCACCTGGTAGGCGCCGATGTGCTGGGTGATCCCGCCGCTCTCGGTCTGGACGACGTTCGCCTTGCGAATCCGGTCCAGGAGCGAGGTCTTGCCGTGGTCGACGTG
>JAICXQ010000007.1 GCA_025980325.1 Frankiales bacterium | reverse complement strand
CGCGGGCCACCGGCCCGCCCTCGTCGTCCGCCTTGCGATGCTCGATCGTGGCTCCGCTCGCCCACGGCGCACCTCTTGCCGGTCGCTCGTAGGATGCGGTTTATGCCGTTCGACGTCGCGGGGTTGCTCGCCGCGCGGGCCGGCGAGGGTTACGCCTTGCAGGGCCGGTACGTCAACGCGCAGGTGCCGCGGATGTTGCACGCGATCGGCTTCGACAAGGTCTTCACCCGCGCCGAGGGCGCGCACTACTGGGACGCCGAGGGCAACCGCTATCTCGACATGCTCGCCGGCTTCGGTGTCCATGCCGTCGGCCGCAACCACCCGGTCGTGCGCGAAGCGCTGCACACCGTCCTCGACGCCGGGCTCGCCGACATGCTGCAGTTCGACGCGCCGCTGCTCATGGGCCTGCTCGCCGAGCAACTCGTCGCCCGGTCGCCCGGCATGGAGCGCGTGTACTTCTGCAACAGCGGTGGCGAGGCGGTCGAGGCGGCGCTGAAGTTCGCCCGCTGCGCGACCGGCCGCCCGCGCATCCTCTACTGCGACCACGCGTACCACGGCCTGACCGCGGGCGCGCTGTCGGTCAACGGCGCGCCGGAGTTCCGCGAGGGGTTCGGCCCGCTGCTGCCCGACACGATGATCCGTTTCGGCAACCTCGACGACCTCGACCGCGAGCTGCGCAAGGGCGACGTCGCCGCGCTGCTCGTCGAACCGATCCAGGGCAAAGGCGTCAACGTCGCGCCGGACGGGTTCCTGCGCGAGGCGCAGATCCTGCTGCGCGCACACGACGCATTGCTCATCGCCGACGAGGTGCAGACCGGCCTCGGCCGCACCGGTCGCTTCTACGCGCACTCGTACGACGACGTGCAACCCGACATCGTCACCGTCGCGAAGGCGCTGTCCGGCGGCTTCGTCCCGGTCGGCGCGACGCTGATGCGACCCGGCGTGTTCGAGAAGGTGTACTCCGGGCTCGACCGGGTGTTCGTGCACGCGTCGACGTTCATGGGCAACGCGCTCGCGATGACCGCCGGCCTCGCGACGCTGTCGGTGCTCGACGACGAGGCGCTCGTCGCGAACGCGCTCGCGCGCGGCGACGAGTTGATGGCCGGCCTGCGCGCGATCGCGGGCAAGCAGCCGACGATCGTCGACGTCCGCGGTCGCGGGCTGATGATCGGGATCGAGTTCGGCAAGCCGCCGTCGTTGTCCGGCAAGGCGATGTGGTCGACGCTGAACGCCGCGCGGCCGGGACTGTTCGCACAGATGGTCGTCGTTCCGTTGTTCACCCGCCACCGGATCCTGACCCAGGTCGCCGGCGACTACATGGCGGTGATCAAGCTGATCCCGCCGCTGTGCATCACCAGCGACGACGTCGCCGAGTTCCTGACCGCGTTCGCCGACGTCATGGCCGGCGCGGAGAAACCGTCCGGGCTCGCCCTCGGCTTCGGCCGCACGCTGGTCAAGCAGGCCCTCGACCGCTCGTGACGGGCAGGGGTCCGGCATGGGTCGGGCTCAGGCAAATCCGGCAAACGCCCGCCATCGCCCCGGCTCGCTGTCTATGGTCGGTCTATGGACACCGGTCGCGCTCGGCGCGGCGCGGCGCTGCTGCTCGCCGCCGCCGCGACCGCGGCGTCGCTCGCCGGCTGCAGCAGTTCGAGCGGCAGCGGCAACGGTACGTCGGTGTTCCACGTCAAGGCCGGCGAGTGCTTCCTGCCGCCGAGCAAGGTGCAGGCCGAGCTCACGACACTCAAACGCGTGGCGTGCACGAGCGGCCACACGCAAGAGGCGTACGCCGTCGTCGCCTACACCGGCAGCGGGAGCGGGTTCACCGACGACTACCCCGGCGACACCGTGCTCAAGACGTACGCCGACGGCGTGTGCGCGCAGAAGTTCTCGTCGTACGTCGGGGTGGACTACCAGGACTCGACGCTGTTCTTCACCTACCTGCTGCCGTCGGCTCGTGGCTGGCAGCAGAGCCACGACCGCAACATCATCTGCTTCGTGACGACGACGGGCGCAGTCCTGCACAAGTCGGTCAAGGGCACCAAGACCTGACGGAGGTCGTCCAATGGGTCAACCGCAGGTGGTCTCGACCGCGATGTTGGCGTGCTCGTTCGGGTTGGCGCCGTCGACGTTGAACGTGTTGCCGATCAGCCGCGTCACCGTCGAAGGCCGACCGGCCGCGAACATCATGGATCACCAGCCGATCGTCAACATCGCGCCGTTCGGCATGTGCAACTCGATCGCGAACCCGACCGTCGCCGCGGCGACCGCGGCCGCGCTCGGGGTGCTGACGCCGATGCCATGCATCCCGGTGACCGTGGCCCCGTGGGTGCCGGGCGCGCCGACCACGTTGATCGCCAACCAACCGGCGCTGACACCGAGTTCGCAATGCATGTGCGCGTGGGCCGGCGTCATCACGATCACTATGCCCGGTTCCATGCAGACCTTGGTGAGTTGAACGCGTTCGTCCGGCTACGAGCGTTGCTCGAAAAAAACCACCCGGGTCAATTTCGCAAAGTGCCATACAAGGTCTTTCACGCAGGTCTAGCGTCCGGCTCAGCCGCCTGAAGCGGTTCTCCGGATCTATGTGCGTCGTGCACGAAGGGAGTGGTGCGTAGTGCCCACTTACGCCGCACCGGGCGTCTACGTCGAAGAGGTCGCCTCGTCTCAAAAGGTGCTCTCGGCGGCTCCGACGGCCATCGCTGCATTCGTCGGTTTTACGGAGAAGGCTCCGACCGACGATCCCAACGACCCCGAGGGTTTGTCCCCTCGGCTGGTCACCAGCTGGACCCAGTTCGAGCAGCTCTACGGCGGGTTCGCCAAGGGATGCATGCTGCCGCTGTCGGTCTACGGGTACTTCCAGAACGGCGGCAGCATCGCCTACATCTGCCGCATTCCGAACCAGCGTCCGGCGGGCGAACCCGCTCGCGCGGCGCTGCCTGCTGCGGACCGCTCGCTCGGTCTTCCGCTCGTCGTGACCAGCGTCGAGCCGGATGCCGACATCCAGATCGCGGTCAGCAGTGACGACCCCGGCGAGGGCGAAGCGCCGGAGGGTCCGTCGACGTTCACGTTGACGGTGGTCGAGCACGGCGAAGCGGTCGAGTCCTACCCCGGGTTGACCCTCGGCGCCAAGGACGACACCAACGCGGCCAAGGTCGTCAACGCGATGTCGACGAAGGTCAAGGTCGAGGTCACCCTCGACGCCGGCGTCGACCTCTCCGCGATGATCGACGTGATGAAGCCGGGCGTCTTCGAGCTCGAGAAGGCGGTACCGGTACCGGTACCGGTCAACGGTCGGCAGTTCGCCGGCTCCGAGACCGCGCGGGCCGGCATCAACGGCCTCGCGATCGCCGAAGACGTGACCATGGTCATCGTTCCCGACCTCGTCACCGCGGCCCGCAAGGAAGACGGCACCATCGACCTGGGTCTGTGGAAGGCCGTGCAGACCTCGCTGCTCTCGCACTGCGAGCAGCAGGCCAACCGGATGGCCATCCTCGACGCGCCGCCGGGGATGACCCCGCAGCAGATCAAGGAATGGCGTTCCGAGGTCGCGATGTACGACTCGGCATTCGCCGCGATGTACTACCCCTGGATCAAGGTCGAGAACCCGGTCGGCGTCAACGGTGACCGCGAGGTCTTCGTCCCGCCGAGCGGTCACATCGCCGGCGTCTGGGCGCGGACCGACGAGTCCCGTGGCGTGTGGAAGGCTCCGGCCAACGACACGATTCGCGGGTGCCTCGACGTCGAGCGCAGCATCACTCAGAACGAGCAGTCGCTGCTCAACCCGATCGGCATCAACTGCATCCGGCCGTTCGGCACTCGCGGCATCCGCGTGTGGGGCGCGCGCACTCTGTCCTCGGACACCGACTGGCGTTACCTCCACGTCCGCCGCCTGTTCAACATGATCGAGACCACGATCATGGAGGGCACGCAGTACGCCGTCTTCGAGCCGAACGACGTCACGCTCTGGGAAGGCGTCACCCGTACGCTGACCGGCTTCCTGCGCGGCCTGTGGTCCGCGGGTGCGCTGTTCGGCACGTCCGAAGACCAGGCCTTCTACGTCAAGTGCGACGCGGAGACCAACCCGCCGGAGTCGATCGACGAAGGCAAGCTCATCGTCGAAGTCGGGCTCGCACCGGTGAAGCCGGCGGAGTTCGTCGTCTTCCGCATCAGCCAGAAGAAGCAGGTCGCCGGCTAGTCCGGTCGATTCCAACACTCGACACGTAACAAGGAGCGGACGTGGCTAACGACCTCATCGCGACCGATCCGCTGATCTCCCACAATTTCTTCCTGGAGATCGACGGCAAGGTCATCTCGACGCTGTCCAGCGTCTCCGGCCTCGATATGGAACTCGAGGTCTCGACCGTGACGCAGGTTGGCGAGAAGGGCCAACTGCAGATCGTCAAGACGCTGGGCAACCAGTTCAAGTCGCCGGACATCACCATCAAGCGGATGGCACCTGCGGACTCCACCAAGGACGAGCTCTGGAAGTGGTTCCTCAAGGTACGCGGCAGCGGCATGCCGCACGGCGACCGCGCACTCGAGCGCAAGAACGGCTCGATCGTCATTTACGACACCACCAACGCCGAGGTGTCGCGGTTCAACTTCTACCACGGTTGGCCGAGCAAGATCTCGACGGACGCGCTCGACGCGTCGTCCAACGAGCCGGTCTACGAAAACATCACGATCACCTGCGAGAAGCTCGAGCGGGTCAAGTGAGCTTGCAGACCAAGTACGAGTTCGTCCTGCCGCGGGGGTACGTCGATGACGCGGGTGCGTTACACCGCAAAGGCGTCATGCGACTTGCCACCGCGCGGGACGAGCTCGACCCGTTGCGCGATCCGACGATCGGCGGCCCGGACGATCCGCGGCTGACGATCCTCGTGCTGGCGCGCGTGGTCGAGTCTCTCGGCACGCTGGGGATGGTGACACCGCACGAAATCGAAGGACTGTTCGCCGCCGATCTGGCGTTCCTGCAGGACTTCTACGGCGTCATCAACTTCGGCAGCCAAGAGGAGTATCACGCGCTGCTGGCCGCGCAGCAGTCGTCGTCGCCGCCTCCGACTCCCATCGATCCGGAGGCAGCGGCGCCGGCAGTGTCACCCGCGGGCGGGGGGGCCGCCCCGGCCGTGGCCACCGACGTGTCGGTCGCCACGGCCGAGGCGGAGGCCGGGCAAACGATGGCGGGGGAGGCGATGGCCGATCGGCGCCCGCGCCGGTCCGCCATCGAGGAGATCTCCGCCGGACGCTGAGTCGTGCTGCGCTATCCGACCGAGGCGATCTGGCAGGAGATCGCCTACCTGGCCTACCACCTGCACTGGGATCTGGACGAGCTGCTCGACCTCGAGCACTCCGACCGGGTGCGCATGGTGCGGGCCGTCGCGGCGATGAACGCGCAGGCATGGGAGGCGATCCGCGAGAATGCCTAAGACCGATCCCCTCGGCGGCGATGTTCAGCTCGCCAATCGATTCCTGCTCGAGATCGACGGCGTCGAGATCGGCGTGTTCAAGTCCGTCTCCGGCCTCTCGCTGTCGATCGACACCCAAGACCTGCCCGAGGGCGGCGAGAACGGCTTCATTCATAAGCTTCCGGGCCGGATGAGCTGGCCCAACCTCGTGTTCAAGCGCGGCGTCACCGACGGCGATGCGCTGTTCACCTGGATCAACAAGACCTCCGGCGGCGGCTTCGCGTCGGCCAACAACAAGCTGACCCGGCACACCGGCGCGGTCACCGTCATCGGCTACGACGGCTCGCGGTTGCGCAGCTACCAACTCGCCGACGTGTTCCCCGTCCGCTGGACCGGTCCGACCTTCGACGCCGACAGCAACGCCGTACTCGAAGAAGAGCTCGAGATCACCCATCACGGGTTCGTGAGCAAATGAGTGATGACGGAATCGGCGAAGGTGGTGACGGCCGGGGCGGCGTGAGCCTCGGCCAGATGGTCGCGCGCCGGTTCCGCCGGCCCGGCCCGCCGCTGTCCCGTCCGCGCCCCTCGCCGATCGGCAGTGTTGCGATGGGCGCGACCCGGTTCGCCGCCGCGACCGCGCACTCGCCCGACGTACGACGGTCGCTGCGCGGACCCGAACCGGTGCGGGCGCGATCGATCGCCGCAACCGGCGTGCAGCCGCCGCGGTGGTGGGGGTACTGGTGGTCGATGCACGGTTCTGCGGACGAGTCGGCAGCAGCGCCACCGGCTCCTTCATTGCCGGCGTTGCCGCCGCGCGGCTTGCCGCGTGTCGTCCGAACCGGTGAAGCGGCCGAGGCGCGACCCGGGCACATGGTCGGGCGGTTGGCCGGCGACGTCGCGCGGGTACGGCGGCCGCCGGAGGTGACGTCGGTCGGGCCGATGCTGGTCGAGCGCGAACGCGTCGCTGCGAGCGCACCGCCGAACCGGGCCCCGACGAATCGCGCGCCGACCGGCCCCGCACCGGCGAGCACCGTGCCATCCAATCGAGCGTCGGGGAATCGGGCGCCGGGGAATCGCACCGGAGAGACGGGAACGCGGCCTGCCGCTCAGAGCACGCAAAGTGCGAGCGCAGCCGATCTCTCCGCGGATGTCGTCCGCCGCATGTCCGCGACCGCGCCGTCGGCGGCGCAGGCCGCGGCCGCGATCGCACGATCGAGCGCCGCCGCGACTACGGCCGGTTCGCATCCTGCGTCGACGGCTGCCGGTCCCGCCGCGCAACCGGCCTCGGTCGGTACGGCGCAGCAGCCGGGCGCGACCGGGTCGACATCCTCGGCTGGCGCGCCGGCGAGTGGTTCCGGGGTTGCGGGCGTGAGCCCGGCCGCGTTCGGACACGCCGTCGCCGCGGCCGCGCCGAGCCCGCCGGTCGGTCGCTGGGGGGCGCTGCGGCACGCCGCGACTCCGCGATCCCGTGCCGCCGCCTCAGCCGCATCCTCGGCCGCAGCCGGCGCGAGTGCGTCGCACTCGACATCGGCGACGGCGTCGGCGCGCCAGCCGTCGACGACGCATCAGTCCGCACCGTCGCCTGCAGCGCCGGTGTCGAGCGGCGCCGCGCCGGTGGTCCGCAGGTCGATGGCACCGGCGTCACCGACCTCCACGCCGACCGCAGCGGCGTCGCCGGCGAGGAGCGGCGTCGACGCCGTCGCGAGTGTCCCGGAGACGACCAACCCTGCGGACGCGACGAGCGCCCCGGACACGACGACGAGCGCTACGGACACAACGAGCGCCGCGAACTCGCCGGCCTCGCAGCCGGTGCCGGGGGAGACGGCCGCGCGCAACCTCGTCGCGGTCGATCCGTTGATGTCCGGCATCGACACGGCCGCGCCGTACGCGGTCGGTGCGCACCGGTCGGAAAATCCGGCCGGATTGCGCCGGGTGACCGGCCCGGCCCGTACCGTCGCGGCCGCAACGGCACGTCGCTCGCTGCCGTCCGCGCCGTCGATCGCGGCGGTGTCAGCGACGACCCGCGCGACGGGCACGGCCGAGCCGGCCGTCGTCCGCCGGATGCCGGCCGCTGCCGCTGCCGCCTCGCAACCAGCCGCGGCCCCGGTCGGGGCCTCGACGGCAGCGCCGCTGTCGGGCCCGACCGGATCGCCGAGTACTCCAGTGTCGGCCCGGCCCGCGGGCGCGGCATCGTCGCCGTCGAGCCGTACGGCGGAAAGTGCAGCAACCGCAACGAAATCCGCTACATCGGCTGCCTCATCGATGGGCCGCAGCTCGCCGTCGTACGCACCCGTCGCCGGCCTCGCGCTCGCGTCGATCGGCGGGCTCGCCCGGAGCGGATCGGCTGACGAGCCCGCGATCGCGGCCGCACGCGGGCCGGCGTTGTTGCGGGCCGCCGGCAGCAGCCGGCTCGATCTCACCACCGCGGCGGTCAAGCCGTCGTCGTCCTCCGCGATGCGTACCGTCGCGCCCGCGACCGGCGCTGCGGCCGCGGCCACCGTCGGCGGACATGCGGGTACGGGCGCCGGGCACGCAGCCACGGGCGCCGGACATGCCGGTACGGCGGCGAGCGATCTCGCCGCGACACCCGGCGCCGTCGTCCGGCGATTCCCGAGTGCGCGTCCTGGCGCGACGACCGCGGCGATGTCACCGCGCGACGTATCGGTCGCGACGCGGTTGCCGGCCTGGTCCGGGACGGCCGCATCGCGCGCCGCCTCGGCCCGCTCGTCATCGGCGTCGACGTCGGCGCCCACATCCGCGTCCGCGTCGACGGGTGCCGCGGCTGCGTCCGCACCGGCGTCGCGGCGCGCCTGGCCGGTCATCCCGCCACGGTCCGCACGGCCCGCGGCGGCGTCCGGCGGGCCGCCGGCCACGCACGCGGGACGGTCGGCGCCAAGGGACGAATCGGCCGTTGTCCGGCGTTCGTTGGTAGATCGGACAAGCCACATGTTCGACGGCGGGACCAAGTCTGCCGAAACGCCACGGACCGGCTCGTCCGCCCCTAGCCTGAACTCGATGGGCGCCGACGCCAGATATTCCAGTCAACCCGTCGTACGGCGGGCGATGACCGATGCCCTCCAAGCGCTGCCGGGCGGCGGTGGCGGCGAGCCCGCGCCGGGCGTGGTCGAGTACAACAAGAAGGTCGAGGAGAAGCGCAACGCGGAAGCGGATCGCATCGCCGCGGACAACGGCGAGTTCTTCCAGCGGATCGTCGACGCGCTCGAGCAACGGGTCCTCGACGAGCTCGAACGCCGCGGCCACCGACGCGCTCCGGGGGTGTTCTGATGCCGACGCAGAAGGCATACATCCTGGTCGAGACCGGCACCCGGATCGACTGCTTGTTCAACCCGGCCGAACTCGCGATCAGCAAGACCAACTCGTGGGATCCGAGCGAGGCGCACGGCGGCAAAGAGCCGCAGATGTCGTACTCCGGCGCGAACCCCGGGACGATGTCGCTCGACCTGACGTTCGACACGACCGACACCGGCCAGCCGGTGACGACGTACACCGACAAGATCATGCACCTGCTCGACGTCGACCCGTCGCTGCCCGGCAGCGATGAGCAGAGCAACAACGTGCGGCCGCCGTACATCACGTTCAACTGGGGCGCGATGCGCTCGTTCAAGTCGGTCGTGACGAGCGTGTCGACGACTTTCGTGTACTTCTCCTCGACCGGCGTCCCGTTGCGGGCCAAGGTCGTCATGGAGCTGACGCAGTACCAGCCGGACAATGCGTTCGGCCGGCAGAACCCGACGTCGGGTACGCCGCACCCGCACAAGCTGCACCGGGTGCAGCCGGGAGAGACGCTCGACCGGATCGCGGCGAAGCATTACGGCGACTCGAATCGCTGGCGGTTGCTCGCGACGGCGAACGGCATCACCGACCCGCTCGCGTTGAAGCCCGGCGCGTTGCTGTCGATCCCCAGGAGCGACTAGCGATGCCCGCGATCGTGCCGATCAACCCGAAGGTCTACGTCGACGGGTCCGAGATCGTCGACGAACTCAACTGGTTGAGCGAGATCCGGGTCGAGACGGAGATGCGCCTGCCCGCACGGGTCGTCCTGCGGTTCCAGGATCCCGACGGAAAGATCGCGGCCTCCGGAAAGTTCGCGTTCGGCAAGAAGGTCGTGATCAAGGTCGCGACCGACCCGAACAACTGGGTTGTGGTCGCCGACGTTGAGGTCACCTCCGTCGGGTACGAGACGTCGGCGGGTGCCGACCGCAAGGTGCGGTTCGACGGCCGGCGCGGCAGCCTCGACGAGTTCTTCGTCGTCGCCCACGACAAGGCCTACCGGCTCACCCGCAACTGGACCGTCAAGGGCCTGCAGCAGGTGACGCCGAGCGACATCGTGACGCAGCTCGGCCAAGCCGCTGGACTGACCGTCAACGCGTCATCGAGCGACACGACGTTCCCGATCGCCTCGCAGGTGCACTCGGACTTCGACCTGCTCAATGCCATCGCGGATCGCGAAGGCGTCGACTGGTGGACCGAACCGTCGAACAAGTTGAACTTCGGCAAGGCCGGCACGAGCGTCGCCGATACGTTGACGGTCGGCGAAGACTGCACGACGTTCTCGGTGAAGGGTTCGGCGCTCGCACCGACCAGCGTGTCGGTCCGCGGCTACACCTCGGACCAGAAGCAGGAGCTCGTCGGGACGGCGTCGACCAGCAGCAGCACGCTCTGGCCGAAGGACGTCAGCCTGCTCAACGGCCTGTCGGCCGGCCCGCTGACGGGGGCCGGGACGTTGGTCAGCGCACGGACGCTGCCGACGACGGTCAAGGAATCGACCGGGATCGCCACCGGCATCGGCGATCGCCTGGCGGCGTCATCGACGCACGCGCGCGGCGAATGCTGGGGCAACCCGAAGGTCGTGATCGGCGCGCCGGTGAAGATCAAGGGGACCGGCCCCGCCGACGGCACGTACAACGTGACGAAGGTCGAGCACATCGTGCGGCGCGGCGAGTACATCACCCGGTTCTGGGCCGGCGACCGTACGCCGACGTCCATCGTCGACTCGCTGTCCAGCCGGCCGATGCCGTCGTTGCCCGTGACGCACTTCGGTCTCGCCATCGGGATCGTGACCAACATCGGCGACGAGGGCCATGAGGGCAAGCTGCGGGTGAAATTCCCCGGGCTCGATTCGGATCTCGTCAGCGCGTGGGCTCGCTTCGTCGCGCCGAGCGCGGGCCCGAACGGCCGCGGCCTGGTGATGTTGCCCGAGGTCGGCGACGAGGTTCTCGTCGGCTTCGAGGACGGCGACATGCACCGCCCCGTCGTCCTCGGCGGCCTGTATCCGGGCGCCGATCAGAAGAGCGCGTGGCCGGTGCAAGGTGGCAGCGTCACCGACCGGCGTTACACGTCGCTCAACGGTCACGTCGTCATGGTGCAAGACGGCAAGGGCGACGCGAACAACATGTTCAAGGTCACGGTCAAGGGCGAGAAGGGCTCCGTGATCCTGCGCATGGGCGGCGACAAGGCGGAGGTCACGTCGCCCGACGGCGTGCCGATCGAGATCAGTGCCGGTGGCCAGTCGTCGATCAAGTTCGACGGCCAGGGGAACATCGCCATCAAAGGCCTGAAGGTCACGATCGAGGCGCAGACGGGGATCGAGCTCAAGAGCGACACGACTCTCGACGTCAAGGCCGCGACCGGCCTCAGCCTGCAGTCGCAGACGCAGGCCGAGCTCAAGGGCGCGATGGTCAACGTGACGGCGCAGGGACCGCTCGCCGCCAAGGGCGCGATTGTGCAGATCAACTGATGGCCGAGCCGACGCCCCTGTCCGCCGCGAGCCTCGACTCGCAGCGAGTTCCCGACGTGTCCTTCATCGGTCGCGGCATCGGCTGGCCGATGGGTGTCGACCACACCGGCGCGCTGCGGATGACCGAAGGCCCGGCGGATCTCGATCGCTCGATCCGCGTGGTCATCGCGACCGCGCCCGGCGAGCGGGTGATGCGGCCGGAATTCGGTTGCAAGGTATGGGATCTGCTCTTCGAGCCGGTCACCGCCAACCTCATGGGCCAGATGGCACAAGCCGTCCGCGATGCGCTCGCGCAATGGGAGCCGCGGGTCACGGTCGAAGACGTCGAGGTGCGCCAGGACGATAACGACCACGCGCTCGTGCACATCGGCGTCCGCTACGTCATCAAGAGCACCAACGACAAACGCAACCTGGTGTACCCGTTCTACGTGATCCCGCGCGAGGAGGACTGAGATGGTGCTGCCCGCGCCCAATCTCGACGACCGTAAGTTCCAGGATCTCGTCGACGAAGCCAAGCGGCTGATCCCGCGCTACTGCCCGGAGTGGACCAACCACAACCTCTCCGATCCCGGCGTCGCGCTGATCGAGTTGTTCGCGTGGATGAGCGAGATGATCCTGTTCCGGCTCAACCAGGTGCCGGACCGGTTGTTCGTCCACTTCCTCAACCTCGTCGGCATCGAGCCGTTCCCGCCGTCGGTCGCGCGCGCCGACCTCACGTTCTGGCTGTCGTCCGCGCTCGAGCAGCCGGTGACGGTGCCGGCCGGCACGCAGGTCAGCACCCCGGGCGAAGTCGACCGGCACGCGATCGTGTTCACGACGACCCGTCAGCTCACGGTTGCACCGCCGGTGCTCGAAGCGGCCGTCACCGAGCGGGCCGGCTCGGAGCAGTTCCTGCCGGTGACCGACGAGCTGCGCTACGAGGGCGGCTCGGTCACGTGCTTCCCGTCCGACCCGGTCACGCCGGGCGACGCGCTCTACCTGGGCTTCACCGACAGCGTCGCCGGATACATGCTGCGCATCTCGGTGCAGGCGTCGGCCCAAGGCATCGGCGTCGACCCGCGCAACCCGCCGCTCGCGTGGGAAGTGTGGTCGGGCGAGGCATGGATCCGTTGCAACGTCTACGAAGACTCGACCGGTGGCCTCAACCGGCAGGGCATCCTGACGCTGCTGGTACCGCTCGCGCACGAGCCGCTGACCCTGGGTGGCACCCGCGGCTACTGGCTGCGCTGCCGGCTGCTGGCGCCGGCGAGCGGGCAGCCCACGTACCAGACCTCGCCGCAGCTTCGTTCCGTGAACGTCGTGGCGATCGGCGGGACCGCGTCGGCCGAGCATGCGATGACCGTCGCGCAGGAGAGCATCGGCCGCAGCGACGGCCGGCCCGGGCAGTCGTTCACCGTCGCGCACTCGCCGGTGCTGCCGCGGCGGCCGGGCGAGACCGTCCGCGTGATCGACCTCGACGGCGCCGCCGACTGGACCGAGGTCGCCGACTTCACCGAGTCCGGATCGCGCGACCAGCACTTCGTGCTCGACAGCTCGACCGGCATCGTGACGTTCGGGCCGCGGGTTCGCTACGCCGACGGGACCGTCGTGCAGCGCGGCGCGGTGCCGCGCGACGGCGCCGAGATCCTGATGACGTCGTACCGGCACGGTGGCGGTGCGGACGGAAACGTCGGCGCCGGAACGCTCACCATTCTCGGTACGACGATCCCGTTCATCGAGCGGGTGGCGAACCTGCGGCCGGCGACCGGCGGCGTCGACGCGGAAACGGTCGACGACGCGAAGCTGCGCGGCCCGATGACGATCCGCAGCGGGCAGCGTGCGGTGACGGCCGGCGACTTCGAGCGGCTGACCCGCGAAGCTTCGACGGAGGTCGCGCGCGCTCGTTGCCTCGCGGCGTCGCAGCGCGGCGGACCGGTGCGCGTGCTCGTCGTACCGAACGTGCGGACCGCGCCCGAGGTACACAAGCTCGACGACTATGCGTTGTCCGAACCGCTGCTGCGCCAGATCCAGGCACATCTCGACGAGCGCCGCCTGATCGGTTCGGCGGTCGAGGTCGGCACGCCGTACTACCAGGGCATCAGTGTCGCGGCGTTGCTGCGTGCTGCTCCGGGACGGCCGGCGACGTTGGTACGCCAGCGCACGATCGACGCGCTCGCCCGCTACCTCAACCCGTTGACCGGTGGCCCGGACGGCGAGGGCTGGCCGTTCGACGCCGACCTCAACACGGCGACGCTGTCGCAGCTGCTCGAGTCGATCGAGGGCGTCGACCGGGTCGACGAGGTGCTGCTGTTCGAGTACGACCTGCGCACGCGTCGGCGGCTCGGCGCGGCGAAGGACGTCATCCAGCTCGACGCGCACTCGTTGTTCCTGTCCGCGGATCATCAGGTGGTCGTGCGATGAGACGCGACGACTGGCTGCTCGCGCAGCTGCCGATCGGCATGATGGACGACGACTTCTTCTGCCGCTTCGTCGGCATCTTCCAGGAGATGGCGACGTCGCTCGTCGACGGTGCGGACAACATCGGCAACGTTCTCGATCTGACGGTCGCGCCGGAACCGATGGTGCGGTGGCTCGGCTCGTGGATCGGCGCGACCGGCATCGACCCGTCGCTGCCGTCGACGACGCAACGCCGGCTGGTCAAGGCGGCCGGCGAGATGCTCGCGTGGCGCGGCACCGCACGCGGGTTGCGCCAGTTGCTCGAGCTCATCAGCGGCGCACCGGCGCACATCGCCGAAGGCGGCGGCGTGCACGCGGAGGGCGAAGGCCCGGCCGACCCTGCGTGGGTGCGCATCCATGTGCTGTCGACCGGTTGGCTGACGCACGAGGACTTCGTCCGCATCGTGCGCGACGAGGTGCCGGCGTACGTCGCATTGGAAGTGTGGGCCGGCTCGCACAAGATCTGGCCGAAGATGGCGGTCGACATCGACCTCACCGCGACGGGCGCAGCGGGCCAGCGGGTCGCACTCGAGGGGACGGCGCAGCCATGACCGAACAAACCGGAGACTCCACCATGGTCGTCCCTGACTTGCCGGAACCGAAGTCCGCGCCGGCCGAGCAGGAACTGTCGGCCGAGGAGATCGTCGAGTTCGACCCGCGCGCGGCCGTCGAGGCCGCGGCGTCCGGTGGCGTTGCTTCCGAGGTCGCGCCGGCGCCGGCCGTCGCCGAGCCGCCGGCCGAGGCGAAACTGGTGACCGCGACGTGCCCGAGTTGCGGGACGATCGGGGCGGTCGACTACGCGCGGCGTGACGCGGCTGCGTTCTGCGGCGCCTGCGATTTCCCGTTGTTCTGGTCGAAGGACCGGGTCGTGCCGATGTCGGCGGACGGGCCTGCTCCCGGTGCGTTGCGACGGCTGCCCGGTACGGCGGGTCGCGAGGCGCTGGCCTCGCTGCTGTGTCCCGAGTGCGACGAACCGAACCCGGCGACGGGGGAGTTGTGCGTGCGGTGCAGCGCGGAGCTGCGGCCGGTCGCGATCGTCGAGGCGCCGGTGCTGGTCTTCGAGCCGGAGCCCGAACCAGAGCCGGAGCCCGAGCCCGAGCGGTCGTGGTGGCCGTACATCGTGGCCGGCGTACTCGCCGTAGCGGCGCTGGCAATCCTGCTGATCTGGGTCGCGAACTAGCCGCCCGCTCACCGAGAGCGGCTGTCTCATCCGCGCGAAGGACACGAATCCTTCGGGCGACGGGCTATGTGTCGCGGGAGCGACGTGCGCGGCGTACTTCCCACAGGCCGAGCACTAGCGCAACCAGCGCGGCCGCGCCGCCCCATACCAGGATCCACCAGCCGCGGGCAGTATGGTCGCCTGCCGAACGAAGGGCCGCGTATCCGAACGCGAAGATCGTGACGATCGCGACTGCGCGCACGGGGTGGGCGCGGAAACCGGCGTAAACGGCGCGGCGGCGCAACCGCACAGCCTTCTCGGCATCGGCGCGGTGGCGGAGGTTCCACCGAAGGGGTAGCAGGTAGAGGCTGCCGAACGCCGCGATTGGGAGGGCGGTCCACCAGTAAGTGAGTATTCCGCAGACGACGGCTCCCGCGAAGAACAGTGCGACGAAGGGCACGAACACCGCGACGGGGTGCGTCGTCCCGAGGGCACGCGCCATGCCGTTCGTCTGCTTGTAATAGTCGCGCCGTTGCTGCGTGTCGATCATCGTCATGATGACGCTCCCCGTGCTCGCGGACACGCAGTTCTTACCCCCGTACCATGCGGACGCAACACATCAAGACGTGCGCGCAACGGTGTCCATTCTCGGCTCGGTGCTGCGTGGTTCAGGGTGTGTCCGGTGCCGCCATTGCCCTCATGCAGGCACCCGCCGCGGCCGCGGGCCGGCTGAGTGCCGTCGACGCAATGAGGGCGGCGAAGGGGGAAGGGCGGCGCATGGCACACGCGACGTGCGAGATCGCCACCCGAGTTTGCATTCGCCACAGCCGTCGACGGCGATAGCGGCCATCTCACCCCCCGAGTCGTCACCGCGTTTTTTGCTGCCCTCGCGGTGCCGGCCACTTATTCCCGGTGCGGCTCGAGCAGGTCGACCGCCGGCCCGTGCAGGACTTGGCCGGTGTGGTCGAACCGGGAGCCGTGGCACGGGCAGTACCAATTGTTCGCCGCGTCGTTCCAGCGCACTGTGCAGCCGAGCGACAACTGAGGCCGGCAGCCTCTGATGCGGCGGTGGTGTCAGACGATTCCGCAGAGCACCGAGTTGCCGAACAGCAGGCAGATGAGCGCGTTCACCTCTTGCAGCGGGTTCGGGACGGTACTCACCGTTGGCGCGACCTGAGGTGCCCGGGCCGCGGCGACCGACGGGCCGGCGGCGCCGACAAGCGCGCTCCCGGTAACCGCCGCTACCAACGCAAACGCAGCAATACGATGCACGGCATACCTCCACTCGTCGGACTCCGGTCGACGGCAAGGAGTTCGTGCCCGAGGACGCACCACCTGCCCGCGTCGACATCTTTTCCGCTTCCCGCACGGGCTGCCGTAGCCGAGGTGGAGAACCGACGTAACCGTTGGCCCTGCGCGCCGCCGCCTTGCGAACCTAGTCGGCGGCTCGGAGCGCACCTCGTCGCCACTGTCTGCGGCGACCTCCGTCGCCGTGAGCGGTAACGGGCACTTCCATTCGGACCTGGCCCTGGCTTTGCCGGGCCTGCGTGATGATGGTGACCATGGGAGTGCGTGGACGGCTGAACGAGTGGGCCGACCAACGCGAGATCGACGGACCGCCGACTCCGAGATGGTTAGTGTGGGTGACCGCGACATGGCCAAGGACGGCCGGGCTGGCCGTCCTCGTGGGCGCGTGGGGCTTCGTCCGGACCGCCGTCGGGTTCGACGGTTGGGGGCTCGGCGACGAAATCAGCGGTCTTCTCGGCGGCATCGGAGCCGCGCTCTTTATTCGCGTCGTTGTACGGCGGCGCGAGCGGTTGCGGCGAGATGCGGCAGACCGACCGTCTCCGGTGGCTAGCTCAGCGGACTAGGCGTGCACGGGTGGGCGACGCATCCGGCGTCGTCGTCCGGCCGCCGTCTCAGGGTGCAGTTCGCAGCAGCACGTCGACCTCGGGGAACGTTTCCGGTGACCCGTAGCCGTTCTCGGCGAGCCATCTGATCGCTACCAGGCTGCGAAATGACCACCACGCGCGGATCAGGTCTCGATCTACATCAACGCCGTAACCCGCGATGACGGCGTCGAGATGCTCCTCGTGCGCGAGAGTGAGCGTCGCGAGGTCGTACAGCGCATCGCCCTGTCCCGCCTCCGACCAGTCGACGATGCCGGTGATCTCGGAACCGTCGACGAAGACGTGGGTGATCTGCAGATCGCCGTGGATGAATGCCGGCGTCCACGGACGGAGCGCGGTTTCAGCCAGTTGTCGATGTCGTCTGAGCACGTCACTGGGCAGGATCTTGTTGGCGTCGAGCCAGTCGCACTCCTGGGCCAGCCGCGACGCAAGGTCGTCAATGCTGGGGCCGCGTCGTGGCGGTAAGGGCGCGTCGTGAAGCCTGCGGATCACCTCCCCGGCCGCCGCCCACGCGGCGGTCGACGCGGCCGACGGCTGCTCCAGCCGGCCGAGGGCCTGACCCGGAACTGCGGCCAGCGCCAGCACCGGCGGCCGTCTCCACAAGATGGCTGGCGTCGGGACCGGAGCCATGGTCATCGCGTCGACTTCGGCATCGGCGCGCGCCTGATCAGTGTCGATCTTCAAGAACACGTCGCCGACGCGCAGGGTCGCGCGGTCCCGATGGGCCACGACGACCTGGACTTCCTCCACGTGAGCAATCATCGCGGCGACGGCGAACAGGGTTGAACGACGTGCTCGGACACGCGGCGACTCGCGCGATGAATCGGGACCTCCCGATAGTTGTGGGCAGAGTGCCGGGCTTTCGTTCCGCGGCGGTCGCCGGCGGGCGGCGGAGGCGGCATCTATGGCCGGCCCGCGGGTGCGTGGACCAGCACGTGGTCGCGCGGTAGGTGTGCCGGTGGTGTGCCGCAGACCATGATGTCCGCTCGTTGCCAGGGACGATCGGCGAGGAAGAACGGGATCTCTTGCTCCGCCCACTCTCGCCAGAAGGCCGCGGCAGCTTCCGTACCACCATCTCGATGGATGCCGCGTCGCTGCGCTTCGTCGTGGTCGGACTGGACCCAGATGCTCACGTCCAGATGTGGTGTGAGACTGCGTCGGATCGCGCCGCACCCTTCGACGATCGTGTAGCGGGCCTCCGCATCGGCGACGACGGCCCCGACGCGCCCTCGCTCTTCCCAAGCGGTCGGCCGGTAATCGACCGACACACCCTGGCGAAGGGGACCCAACACGTTCTCGGCGAGCAGCCGGTCCCATCCGAACATCGACTGGTACCACGCGATGTCGTCGGTGTGGACGATCTGCGCCGACGTCAAGTGATCGCGCAGCAGGTTCGCGAGCGTCGTCTTGCCCGCGCCGCTTCTGCCGTCGATACCGATCACTGCAGAACGGCCGCGGACGTCGATGACGGCGGACGCCACTTGGTCGGCGA
Source organism: Frankiales bacterium (assembly GCA_025980325.1). Taxonomy (GTDB): domain Bacteria; phylum Actinomycetota; class Actinomycetes; order JAFAQI01; family JAFAQI01; genus BP-197. The sequence goes on along the minus strand of JAICXQ010000007.1, from coordinate 43,633 downwards.
ATGCGGCGGCTGACCGGACAACCCAGGTGGTTATCGCGGGCTCGCCCCGCCCGGTCCGCGGCTCGATGCTGACCATCGTGGGCACCGTAGCGCCCGCGGGGCTGCTACCCGACGGGGCTGCCGAGGAGTGCGCGATCGAGCTGCGCTCGGTGTTCGAGCATCCATCCCGCCGATCTGGTCCGCCAGGTGACCGCCCACAGCAAGTCGTGCACCGCACGCAACTGCCGCCTACCTGGTGAATGCCTTCCAAGCAGCGGACCCTGCCAGATGAGCGCGGCAGGGTCCGCTGTGAGCGCGTTCGGTGAGACGCCGCGCGGGAGGTTCTTGCCGCCCGTGGCAAAGAAGCTGACGCAGTCGCCCTGGTTCTTGAAGGTGCCCAAGGTCTGCCAGCCGCCGTCCTTGCAGTCGGACGCTGTGTACGTCCTCGTCAGGCGGAAGTTGTCAACGAACGTCGTGGTGTCCACGGGCGCGGTGCTGCTGTTCGGCAGGGCGACCAAGGACAGCCCGAGAAGCCGGCGAACGTCCAGGCTGAGCCGCTGGGGTCGTAACCAGAAAACTCGCTGACCGAGGGGTCTCAAACCCGCACTCGGCAACGGTGGTGCCGGCGCTCGACGGGCAGGAAGTGGACGCGCTGGCCGGGATCAGGGTGGCGATCGGGACGGCAACCATTGCCGTAGCGATGGCGAGACGGCGGTAACGCATTGTGGCTCCTCCTGCCACGCGCGGATGTGGCCTACTCATCGCGTTAGCGCCGGGGAGCGGCGCTGACATCGACTGCGTGTTACACGCGCCCGCTCTGCGCCGCGACTGCCTTGAACTGTGTCAAGCCCCGTCAAAGACAGGGAAGCTTTGGTCACGTGACCAAGTCCCGTGGGGGCGCCTCGAAGTGGCTCCGTCGAGAGCGGCTTTACGACCCCCGGGGACATGCACGGTAACGGCACCTATTAGGCAGGTGGAAGGATGGTGCCAGCCTTCGCGCGAGCGCGAATCTCCTGGTCGTCCACCTGGAGCAACAAGGCGGCAACGAAGTCTCTGTCAGCCTCGACTCGCTTGTTATCCGCCGTCCAAGCTGAAGACCAGACGACCTCGTCACCGTCGAGGAGCACCGCCCGCGCCGTGCAGTCGGTCGAGGGGTCGTAGGAACTCGACGCTGGGATGCCGGTGTGCGCCGCTGAGTCCGCATCAATCAATCCTGCTGCGAGAGCCTTCAACCACTGACGAACGGTCGGCCGCGGCGGCTTCACCTGAATGTCGGCCCTCACAGGCGAAGAGTACGGCGAACCTCCCGTAACGGCACTTATGAGTGGGCGGTGAGACGGGCCTCAAGGACGCGCCGGTGGTCGAGAAGCCACCGTGCCGATCGTGCGCGCCACGTGATCGCCCAGAGTAGGTCGGGCCCGGTGAAAGCCGGCCCACCACCGACCAGCCCGTGCTCCGCTGGTTTGGCTCTTGTGGGTGTGACGCCACCGTCGATTGCTTCCTGGGCCGACGTTCTGACCGCGACTTCGATCATGAGGTCGACGAGGCGCTGTTGGAGGTGGCGTTCCAGTCTGTAGCCGTCGCAAAACGACCGTAGTAGCCGAGCCCGGACCGTAACGTCTGGCAGGCCCTGAAGCTTCGCTACATCGTCGTCATGCAACTGCGCGTTGAGCCAGGCCGTTTGCGCCACATCCCACTCACGCCCCACCGGTCCGGCGCTGTCCCAGTCCAACAACGCGACCGGAATCCCATCGCGAACGAGAAAGTTCCACGGAGCCGCATCGCAATGGCCGATCACAAGATCACCGGTCGGGAGAGCGCGACCCCACCACGGCATCCAAGTCGCTGCGGAAGGAATGTCGGCGGCCGCGTCATGGAGTGCTCGTAAGATCGCGCCGACTTGAAAGATGGCGTCGTCGGTCCAGCAAGACGGCGCGGAGCCCCCGTCGATAAAGGTCAACAGTTCCCGGCCGTCCTCCGCGAAGCCGTCGCCGATCGGGCGCGGTGCGAAGTGAAATCCCCCGAGCGTTCAAGTGGCCGAGTAGACGGACGACCGTCTCACTCCACGAGCGACGCTCCCGAAGAACGGCGCCGCCCCGCCGAACGACCCGCGTTGAGCTGCCGCCCGCGAGCTGCTCTTCCGGTGCTGTCACAGGATCATCGTCGTACGCGAACCGTCACCGACGAAGTGGGTTTCGCAAACGCCGCGAACGGCACTTCTAATCGGACATGCACGAGCGCCCAACCATCCGTACAGTCATCCGTGGCCCCGCCCTAGTCGAGGTTCCGCACCCCCGGCCCTCGGCCAGCAAAATGGAGAGGGAGACAGCCCGTTCGAGGCGGGTCGGGGTGGGCTAACGGCACATCTACGACGGCAAACCCGGACGTGGTGTCGCTGTGCTTGGGGCCGTTCTAGCCTGGCGAGGTGCCGACTAGAGCGCAGCCTCTATGGATCAGCGTGTGCGCCGCCGTAGCCGGCCTAGTTGCCGCGATCAGCTCAATCACGCCATGGGTGAGGGTCGGCGAGAAAGACGGCGGTCACTTCTTCGCCTTGTGGACCATCACCGGCTGGCGTTATACGGGATACCTATCCGAAGGATCGATAGGGAGTACGCCCAGCGACCCGCACCACCCAGGGGGCATCGGGGGCGGGGCAGGTGACGTGACCATCGTGGTCGGTCTGTTTATCGCAGTTCTGGCGGTTAGAACCATGCGCACCCACAAGCGGGGCAGAGGGCGACATCTGCTCTCGGCACTCGGGGCACTTCTCGGCGTCGTCGTACCTGTACTTGTCCTTCTGTCGGCTCGACACGGGAACGGGCACACGCACGGGCACCCGTTTGAGCAGGTCAGCTACGGCCTGTGGCTAACGCTAGCCGCGAGCGTTGCTGCCGCGATCGCAAGCCTTTGGGCGCTCCGCGATCAACCCGTTTAGGAGCGGCACTTCATGTACGTCGACAGTGACGGACAGTTCCGAGATGCTGAACACAGTCCGTTCGTTGCAGTCAACGATCGCGACAAGGTCTACCGGTCGAAGAGGTGCCATGTGCTGTCGTGGAGTGTGAGAACCACCGCGAGCACGTATGCAGCGGTGAGCAATGTCGCGACAGTCAGTAGCCCGAAGCGCCATCGGCGCGACTCGGCAGTCTTGTCCAGGATCCGCACCCACCAGGACGGCCCCGCGCGGCTTGACGGCCTCCGGAGCGACATATTTGCCACGGTAATGCCGGTCCGCCGCTCAGCCTCCGCCGCCGCTACTCGATGTTCGAGGAACGGCACCTCCCAGGCTCGGGTGCCGCAGGTGAACGGCACCTATTCCGGGGCGCGGAAGTTCGCGACCGACAGGGCCTCTACCTCCCACCGATGCTGACAGGCGAAGCAGTAGTTGCCGTAGCGGACGAACTCCGATTCCGCGATCTCAGTGGTCAGGGTCGTCGCGATGTACCTGGAGTCGCACTGCGGGCAGGCAGCCTTTCCGCCGTACTTGGTAGTGACCCACACCTCGTACCGGGCCCGGTTCTTCTCCATCTGCTCGGGAGAGGAATTGTGCACGCTGTCATTGTGTAGCGGCACCTATTAGTCGGGCTGTCAGGTAGCCCCGTCGTTGCTAACGACGAGCGAGGCGAGGCCGGACGGGAGGCGCCCATAGGTCAGGCGGCCCGCAGCGACGGCGCGGATCTCATCCAACTCGGGCTGCGTGATGGGAACGCGATGGGCGACTAGCGCCTTGGCGAGAGAGCGGACTGCCTGCTCTGGCTCCGCGCCCTGAACCTGTGCGTCGAGCTCGCCCACGACTTGCTGCGGAAGACGGTCACCGAACCGAACGATGACAGGGACGCACTCGCCACGAACCGTCTCCGTCGCAGCCCGCTCACGACCGGCGTTGTAGTTCCACCAATCGAGCCAGTTTCCGGTCAGCAAGAGCCAGAACGCCGTGTGGCGGCTGCCGCGACGACCGGCATACCGTCCGACCTTGTAAGCCGAACCCCCCGGCAACAGCCAGCCCGCACGGCTGTCCATGATCCGCTGGTCAGTCGCCCGCAATCGCCGCCAGAGGCCCACCCGCTCATTCTTGCCGACGGACGGCCCGGACGCTGCCCGTCAGAGCTTTCGAGGGGCCGGGTAGCGGCACTTCAAATCGGACAGGGAATCCCGGACGAGGTTCAATGATGCCGTGACGCGCTGGGTCATCGGGCTTGTTGTCGGCTGCCTCGTCGGTGCCGCGTTTGCCTTCGCGGTGCACTACGGGCACTGGACCGGTTGTTCCACGCGTCCTGAGAGGCTCCGGGGGACCGTCACGACCTGCGGTCAGCGGGGCAATCTGGCTGCTGTTCTGCTGCCCTCGTTGTTCATCGGAGCCGGCCTCGGTGTCGGCACCGCGCTGCTGAGCGCGCGGCGCGAGGACTAACGGCACTTCTCGGCGTAGCGGTCTAGCCTGCTTTCAGCATGCACCGGTCCCGAATCATGTACATCGAGAGCAAGGCCGACGGGCTCAGCGGCCCTGCCCGTATCGGCCGTGTCAGCTTCTCGAAGACCGGTCAGACGATCTACTACGGCCAGCGAACCCTCCAGCGGATCCAGGGCTACAAGGCCAACCACGTCGACGTGGACACCGGCGAAGAATTCTGGATCTCGGGCCCTCGGCGGGACGGCCAAGATCGTCTGTACGGCGAAGCCAAGCCAGTCGAGATCGACGCAGACGTTCGCGAGGAGTACTGGCGGGACATTCGTGGGCGACCCGAGCGGGTGGGCGACGGCATCGCCAATCGGTAGCGGCACTTACTCGCAGTCGCGAAGAGTCGTTTGAGCCAGGGGATTCTCAAAGAGCTGGCACCGCTGCAGCGCACAGGTCACCATGTAACGAGGAATGCGTCAGGCGATCGGGGGATTAGCGGTGCCATGTCCGACTTGCGCCGGAAGCGATAGGCAGCCGCTGGCACCCAACTACTGGCTTTGCGTCACGTTGAACCCTGTTCAGCGGCCGATCTTGATCCCGGATACCTCAACGGGTGGCCGAACGATGCGGCCAGCTGTCGAGACGGTCATGGTTACGTGTGGAACGGAGTACCAAGAAGGGGCTGCAGCGATGGGGGCACCGCAATGTTTCTGCGGCAGCTTTGCAATTGGCATCTGCCCACAGTGCGAACGACCAGTTTGCGGCCGGCACAGTCGCTTGTGGGACGACCGCCTGCTCTGTCTCGAAGACATCGAATACAACCAACAAAATCTACGCGAGGCAGCGGCTAGTGAGGCCGCCGCAGAGGTGGCGAGGAAAGCCGCCCGGCAGGAAGCCGAGTTCGCCGAGGACGTCGACGCCATCCGGAGCGGCGAGGATCCCAACGTCGTTGCGAAGGCCATCGGACGTTCGGGACAGCTGATCGGGCTCGAGGACGTCCTGCCGGCATGGCGACGCATAGCGCCGGCCTTCCTGGCCCAGTGCAACACATACGTGGTTCGAATGGACCTAACCCGAGGCGGTCTGCTCGGACCAATGAAGGCGGTGGAGATTGGCGAGCGCACACCCGTGTGGCTGGGCTCGGCCGGCTCAACGGGATGGACCATAGATGCAGCGGGCAATGCGTATGAGTCCACCGGTCCCTGGGGGCACGGGACATATCACCCCGCGTTGGTCCTGCGGCAGCCGAACCAGCCTGCGCCGGTCGCCGCGAAGGATGAGCTCATTCGCAAGAGCGGCATGAACGGCCTAAGAAGAACGCCCTTCTGGTACGTGCGTCACGTCGCGCTCGTGCAGGTTCGTAGGGACCTCTCGGAGACGCTGCCACGGCTCGCTTTGTGCGCGGGAAACCTGCGTCCCGTGTGATCTACCGGCCGATGGATACCGCCTGGCGAGCCGCATGCGGTTGTTCGCCGTTGGCCAGGCGGACCGACCCGGGCAACCCTGGGGGGCAGGACGTCTCAGTGCAGATGACGCCGCTGCGCGCGGTTGCCCGTTGGGCGCCGCTTCTGGCGGTCTGCGCTTGGGCGTCCGCGTGTGCGATCGATCCCGGCCCCGAGGTCCACTCGATAACGATCAAGAACGGCACCTATTAGTCAGGTGTCGGGCTCCTGAATGGGCACCATCAGTGCGCTCGCGAGCCTGCGCCCCCACGCGAGGCGCCCTGGAGTCGATCGGTCGCGCAGAAGCCATTCGTCTAGATCACGCAGCCGCGAGCCAAGCTCTGTACTTCTCAGTCGCCTTTCCCGTCCGTCCGGGTGTCGCCGTCTTTCCGGCTGATCGGATGGGCTTTTCGCCGGTCATTCCACTTGAGCCCCCAGAGGATCAGCCCCGCGCCGGCACTGCAGGTCCCGGCGAACATAAGCCCCATCCCGGCTAGCCACACCAACCCCGCCCCGATGTTGGCGCCGCACTCGTCGCAGGTTGGCTGTTGGTTCCACCACTCGGCGAACAGAGTGATGAGCCCGCCAAGCGCGAGCAACACCAACCCGGCGGTGAGGGCGTGCCACCACTCCACTGGGTCGGGGAAGCGAATACGGCGCGGCGGAGGCGTCCAGCCGGGCGGGCGATCCGGCCAATCCGACAACCTGACCATCTCCCACATCATGACCCAGGGGACGCCGGCTCAGTTCAGAACGGCGCCTATTGGTGCCGTTTCTACATCGGCCCGGTGATCGTGTAGTCAGCCCTACCGACGACGAGGTACATCACCAAGACGGCGATCAGAATGGCCGTGAGGATGGCCGCGAGCAGTGACCAGACCAGATGGCGGCGCACCCAGCCCACGAAACCCGCCATCACAAGCCACAGTCTGCCCGCTCCGTGCCCGACCTCGTCCTAGAACGGCGCTTATGTGCTGCCTATCGGCACGTTTCATCAGAGGCGGCGGGCGGACTCGAACCGCCGTACGCGGCTTTGCAGGCCGCTGCCTAACCACTCGGCCACGCCGCCAGGCGTGAGGTTCAGGTGGTCAGCGGCAACAACAGGACAGCACGGAGCGTCCGGCGCTCAACAAGCTGTCGGCGAACATGCCGCCACTGTAACTCAGGACGCGCGAGAGCGGCACTTATCAGCCCCTATGCGGGATCAAGCCGGATGACCTCGGGTGGCCCGGCTGCCCCCGGATGGTCGTCACGCCATTCAAAACCGCACCAGCATCTATGCGGCTGCGCTACGTGCTGGGGCTGGGCCAAGCATGCGTGAACGTCGCCCCGGTCGTGTGCTTGCGTCTGAAACGGACCGCGCTCGGCTGTCTGGCAACGGTGAAGGCAGTACCGCGCGCTCGGCACAGGTGCACGATAACGCCGGTTATGGTCGCTGACCTCGATCGTGCGCCACATGCGCCGGCTCTGCCGCGACTGCCATGAGTTGTGCGGCCCTGGTGGCACGGAATCGGTGTCGGGACGTCACTTGCGGCACGACTTTGTGCTCGGACGGGCGGGCAGCGGGCTAGGCGAGGGCGACCGTTACTGAGTTCGAGCCTTGGACCACCGTCACGCCGGTCACCGTGCCCGTCTTCGCCGAGCCGTTGGTCGTCGTCGCCGACACCGTGTAGGTGTCCGGGACCAAGTTGTTGAACGTGCAAGACCCGGTGCAGGAGTTCAGCGTCGTTCCCGCGGCCGGAAGGTTCCCGCCCTTGAGTGTGACCGCGACCGTCTGACCGGCGCCGGCTCCCGTGACCGTCACCGTCAACGACGTCGCGATCGTCTGTGTGAACGAGAATGTCAGCGACTGGATCCAGTTCGTACCGCCGCCGTTCGGCGCCTGGGTCACGTTCTGCGAAGACGGTGTCGAGTAGTTCGGCGCGTCGGCCGCACCCAACGCGGCCGCGACCGTGTACGCCGCCGGCGGCACGTACACGTCGACCGTCTCGTTGTCCGCCGTCACCGACGGGCTGGGGCTGATCACGTCCGACGTCGCGTTGTTCGTGATCGTGAAAGTCGCCGTCGGTGGCACGGTCCCCGCGGCTCGGACGCTCGTCGCGGTCAGATGCAACAGCTGCTCCGACACCGACACGGCTTCGGTCACCGCCCCGGTGCCCACGGTGAACGCGGCCGACGTCGTGCCGAGGTGACCGTTCACCCCGTCGACCTTCACCTTGTAACTACCTTGCGGCACCTGGTTGAACGTCGTCGTCGGCGTACCGCCCGCCGTCACCGGCTCGGCCGGCGAACCGGTCTGCACCACGGTCGAGCCGGTCGAGTCGAGCAGTGTGACCGCCGCACCCGCCATCGACTCGCCGGTCGTCGACGTCACGGTGACCGTAACCTGTTGCGGCGCAAGGGGTTGCAGCGCGATCTCGACCGACGCCACCTGCCCGCCGCTGACCGTGACCGGCCTCGTCGCGCCTTGGAATCCGGTCGACGCGTTCGACGACACGGTCACGACGTACGACGTTCCGGGCGCGCTGTCCGGGATGCCGGTGAAGGAGAAGTCGCCCGCGACGCCGGTCGCGCTCGCCGAACCCGGAGTCTGCGTCAGGTTGATGGTCGACGACGGATCGGTGCTCGTGAGGGTGACGGTCAGCCCGTCGGTCGAGTTCCACAGCGTCTTGGTCGAACCGTCGAGCGCCTGGCCGATGACGCTGCCGCTGATGGTGTTCGTCCGCGGCGCCAGCACGAACACGGCTTCCTGATCCGCGATCCCCACCTGGAAGGTGACCGCCGTGCTCAGTGGCGCGAAGCCGGGCTTCGTGACGACGATCGCGTACGTCGTCGGCGGCAGCGCGTCGAGCACGCACGAGCCGGCCGGCGTCGCCGAACCGTCGGTCGTACAGCTCACGCTGCCACCGGGCAGCGCGCTGCTGTTGTGCAAGGTCACCGTCGCGCCGTCGATCGCGGCGTTCGTACCGTCGGCCTGCACGACGATCGTCGCGTTGACCGGGTTCGCGTCGAGCACGAGATCGGGCACCGTCACGTCGCCGCCGGTGCCGCCGACGGAGACCCCGGACACGGTCGCGTTGCCATACCCGAACACCGACGCGGTGATGCCCCACATCGAGCCCAGCGCGATGCCCTCGCGGTCCGTGGTGCCGGTGATGCGGTACGTGCCGTCGGCCGCACTGACAGCCGAGAACGTCGTCGGTCCGTCGGTCGCGCGGACGGTGACACCGCCGAGCGGCGACTCGTGCGTGCCGTCGGTACGGCCGAAAACCGTTCCGGTCAGCGTCGCCAGTTGCTGACCCATGACGGGCACCGTGCCCGTCGTACCCGGGGTCACGTTGAACTGTTGCGGATCGAAGTGATAGCCGGGCGCGCGGGCGGTCACGGTGTACGGCCCGCCGGCGACCGACAGGTCGGGAACGGTGACGGTGTTGCTGCCCGGAGCGGTCGCCAGCGTCGTCGTCGCGATGCCGGCGCCGCTGACGGTGAACACCGCGCCGTCGATGGCGACCGCGGTCGCCTCGTCCTGCGCGACGAGGGCGAGCGCGCCGTGTTCCTGCAACGTCAACGGATTCGCGGAGAAGTCCGACACCGGCATACCGACGCCCGCCGCGTCGTCCGCAGAGGCGGTGTCGGCCGGTACGACGATCGTGTAGTCGGTGACGTCGTCGAAGCCGTCGAGGCTGGCGCGCAAGTGGTACGTGCCCGGGACCGCGCCGTTGTGGTGTTGCTGGCTGTCGGAGAGCGTCGGGTCGACCCACTTCAGCGTGCCGTCGGCATTGACCGTCACGACTACCGCGCCGGCGCCCGGCGGCAGCTGCGTGACCTGCACCACGGCATCGGCCGCGGTCTTGCCGTTGACCGACGGATCGGGATCGACCGCGACCTTGACGGTGACGGACGTCGGCGGGACCGGCAGGACGATCGCGGCCGCGTCGCCGGTCGACGGGAACTGGAAGTTCGTCTGCGACGTCTTCTCGAACCGGTCTTGAGCCGGGTTGTTCGTCGGGTCGACGGTGAAGCTGACGGTCGGCGCGACGAAGCCGCCGTCGGCGACCGAGGAACCGCTGAACGATCCGCCACCGCACTCGGTCGGCGCGGCGACCAGCGTGCCGGGCGCGCCGTTGTTGATCGCGAAGCAGCCGTTGCTGTCGGTGTGCACGGTGACCGGCGCGCGGTGCGGAACCGAGCCGGAGTAGCTGACCACGCCCGTCACCGTCACGGTCGCGTCCGTCACCGCGGTCTTGGCGCCGTCGACGAGACCGTAGACGCGACCCACCATTGCCGCGCCGTTGCTGACGAGCACCAACGGCAAGGTCAGGCTCTGGTTCAGCCCGACGACGACGCCAGTGAGGGTGCGCGAGTCGCCGTTCAACGTATCGGTCGCCGACAGCGTGTAGCTGCCTTGCTGGATCGCGGTGAATTCGGCGACACCACTGGTGTTCGTGTTCGCGGTGTACTGCGTCGGCGGCGTCCCCGGAGGCGGCGGTGAGGCCGGGACGAGGGTGAGCACGACCGGGATCCCGGAGCCCACGTTGACCGCGTCGCCCGCGCTGTTGGGCTCCTGCACGATGACGTCGACGAGCGCGAGCCGGTTGATCGAGACGTCGTAGCGCTGCGTCTGCCCCTGCTGCAAGGTCACCTTCGCCGGCGCGACCGGGACGAAGTTCTGCGCGTTGTCCGGGATGACGTACATCCAGTACGTCCGCGCCGGGACGAAGTCGATCTCGTAGTCGCCGAGCGGGCCGATGTCGCCGACGCAGTCGGTCGGGTTGTCACCGATGCAGGCGGTGGTCGCGCCCGACCCCGTGGGCGCGACCGGGCACACGCCTTGCGGGTGGGTGGGGTCGGCACCCGGTGGGGCGGGCGCCGAGTTCACCGTCAGTGCGGTCACCGGGGTCGCGGCGACACAACCACTGACGACGTCACCGGGACTGCTGACGTGACCGAGGATCGTGCCTTCGGGCGTGAGCGCGATCGGCTGCGCAGTGACGAGCGGGTCCCCGTTCACCTGCACCCGGATGGAGCCGCTCTCGTACCCCGGGGCGCTCACCTGGATCTCGTACAGACCCGGGAGCAGGCCGGTCGCACTCGACCCGGGGATCGTGTACGGCACGCCGGGGTTGGCGGTCGTGGTGGCGATCGCGGTCGGAAGCGCCGGAGGCGGCGGGACCGCGGCGTCGAAGAGCTTGATCGTCGCGCTACAGCTCGGCAGGGCCTGCGGGCATGTCAGCGCGGCGCCCGTGTGCGCGTCGACGATGCTGCCGGTGATGTGAGCAATCGGCGGGATGCCGCCGGTCGGGTCCTGGACGAGTGCGATCGAGAAGCCTTCGAGGTCCTGGCCGGCGTGCAGGGTTACCTTCGCGTAGTTGGTCGTGTGCAGGAAGCTCGTCGCCGTCAGCACGTAGTCACCCGGCGCGACGCCGGTGAACGTGAAGACGCCGGTGACGCTCACGCTCATCGTCTTGTACGTGCCGTTGTCGCCTTGCAGAACCAGACCCGCGGACCCGGTCAGCGGAACACCCGGCAAGGTGCCGGGGGCCGGGCCCGCGTCGTTGATGACGCCGCCGAAGATCGCCGTCGCCGAGGTGAGCTGGGCATCCCGGACGATGCTGGAAACCTTGCCGTTCAAGGAAACTTGCAGGGTCTGCGGGGAGAAACCGGGCGCGGCGACGGTGACGGTGTATGCGCCGGTCGGCAACGCCGGCAGCACGTAGCTGCCGACCGGCGAGCCGCTGCCGGTCGTGCCGCTGACACTCGTCACCGAGCGGCTGAGCGTGCCGTTCGTCGCGGTGATCGTGGCGCCCGCGACGCCGTTGCCGTTGCTGTCCGAGATCGTGCCGGTGAGCGACTCGACACCGGCCTTCAAGGTGATGTTCTGCGTCGCCGATCCGCTCGCGTCGAGGGTGACGATCGCCGACTCGAGATCGAATCCGTCGCGGCTCGCGGACACGAGGTACGTGCCCGGCGTCGAGAGCCCGCCGATGCTCCAGTTGCCGACCTTGCCGGTGCCCGGCGTGTTCGTCGCGAGCGTGACCGCGCCGTTGGTGAGCACGACGTGCGCGCCGCCGAGCAGATGACCGTGCGCGTCGGAGACGGCGCCGGACAGCCGGCCCTTGCCGGCGACGAGCGGCACGCTCAACGTCGGCAGCTTCACGCCGACCTGCGCGTTGATGATGAACTTCGCCGTCTGGTACCCGCGCTTCGCCAGCTGCACGAGGTAGTAGCCGGGCGCCTTGATGCCGGCGAACGCGAACGAGCCGTCGTTCGCACTGGTGGTCCGCCGGACGACGGAATCGGTGCGCGGGCGGCCGAGGTCGACCGAGGACGCGGACAGCTTGCCGATCTGGTCGCCGAGCGCAACCGTCTCCGAGGTGTTGACGAACGTCACGCCTTGCGACGACTCGTCGACCAGCGACGTGGGCCGGATGCTGACGGTGACGCCGCCCGGCGCCGCGCCGGTCACGGTGCCGTTGAGCCGGCTGGCCGTGCTCTGCGATCCGGCGCCGGCCGCACCCGCAGCGCCCGCCGCGCCGCCCCCGGCACCGGCACCGGCACCGCCCGCGCCGCCTGATCCGCCTGATCCGCCGCCTCCACCCGCACCGCCGCTGCCGTTGCTGCCGTTGTTCCCGCCGTTCTTCTTGACGTCGAGCTGGGTCAGTGACGCGGTTTCCTTCTTGTGCGCGTTCTTCGAGATCGCGTCGAGGCCGACGAGCGCCACCGACGCCCACACCGTGACGATCGCGACCGCGGCGAGCAGCCGGGTCACGGTCCGGTTGAACACCGGCCGGCCGACGAAGACCGCGTTGAGCCGCACCGGGACCGTGTGTCCCTGCGCGGTGACGACGAACGGCATCCGCCGCGGCTGGCCCATCCAGCGCCGCCGCGTCGTCGTGGCCCGCGCGCGAACCTCGGCGGACTCGCCGGCGCCGAGGTCGACCTCGCGGTCGCGCAACCAGACGTCGAGTCCGGCGGCCGGCGTCACCGACAGCTGCAGCGACAGCGGCTTCGTCCCGCGGTTCGTGAGCAGGATCCGCAACCGGCGGGTCCGCATCGCGGCCGGCTCGGCCGGGAGCACTTCGAGCGACAACGCGGCCGCGTCGCCGACCTCGAGCGCGGCTTCGGTTTCGACCGTGACCGGCGCGACGCCGGGCGAGTCCTCGATCGACTGTGCGACGGCGATGAACCGGTAGCTGCCGGCCGGCGTGCCGGCGGGCGGGCGCAGGCTCAACGTGACCTCGGCGGCCTGCCCTTCGGCGAGCGGCGGCGTACGCACCGGCGCCGGCGACCAGCCGGTGTCGAGACCGATGATGCTGACGAGGAACGTGCGGATCGACGTACCGGTGTTGGTCAGCCGCAGCACGACCTCGGCGCGCTGGCCCGGCGCGGCCGAGACGTCACCGACGACGGTGAACTCGGCGCTCATCAGGTGCCGTCCTTGACGAAGATCGTCAGGTCCGGAACCGCCGCGGTGCCGTCGACCGCGACCGGAGTGGTCGAGTACGCCGCGCCCGCGGTCGGGTAGTCGACCTGGACGATGTAGTTCTCCGGCGCGTCTACGTCGCTGAAGCAGAACCGGCCCACGCTTCCGGCCGTCGCGTCCGTCTGCGTCGTCGCGGTCGGGTTGGTCGGGTACGACGAGGCGCGGAACAGCACCACCTGAACCGCGGGCACCGGAGCGTTGCCGTTGCTCGCGTTCTCGACCGTGCCGCAGATGCTGATCGGCAGTGCGACGGTGAGGTTCTTGTCGACGACGTCGCCGGCGACGAGCTGCACGATCTGCGACGTCGGCCGGGTGCCGTGCCGGCTGACCGTGACCGTGTACGTGCCGGGCGGGACGTTGTCGAAGTGGTACGCGCCGGCGTGCGCGGGCAGCCCGGCGCCCGGCGACACCGCGGTCGACGACGACGTCATCGCGAGTTGCTGCGCGCCGTTCGACAGCGAGATGAGCGTCTCGCCGACACCGGAGTCGATGTTCTCGGCCTGGGTGACGGTGAAGCCGTAGAGCTCAGCCGTCGCGGTGACCATCGACACCTTGATGCCGTCGGTTGTCACCGACGTACCCGGGGCTGCCTGCGTCGTCGCCGTGCCGAACGCGTCGAGCGCGACCGACAGCGACTGGCTGGCGAGGTCGCCGCGGCTGAACGTCACCGTGTACGTGCTCGGCACCGGCAGGCCGTGCACGTCCCAGGTGCCGGGCGAGCCGAGTGTCTGCGTCACGGTCTGCACGCTGAGCACGCCGTTCGTCACCGTCACGGTGACGCCGGGTGCGAGGTGCCCGTCGGCGCGGGTGATGACTTGACCGGACAGCGATCCGGACGCGCCGCCGAGGGTGATGCCGACACCGGTCAGCTGCTGGCCGGGCGCGAGCGAGAGCGTGACGGTCTGCGCGGCGAAGCCGTCGGCGGTGACGACGACGGTGAAGCTCGCCGGCGTCGGCAGCGAACGCAACGTGAACGCGCCGGGATCGCCTTGCGAGAGCGAGATCGTCTGCACGGTCGTCGAGTTGTACGTCGCGGTGACGAGCGCGTTCTTGATCGGGCCGCTCGCGCCGGTCACGTGACCGGAGATCAGGCCGTCGCCCTTGCGCAACGTGATCGTGACGCCTTGGCGGTTCTCGCCGCCGGCGACGTCGAGGCGCTGCGTCTCGGTCGCGTAGCCGGGCTCGGTGACGACGAGGTCGTAGACGCTCGGCGACGGCACGTTGGCGAGCGCGAACGATCCGTCCGCGCCGACCGGTGCGGTCTGCAACACGGCGCCGGCGGCGATGCTCAACGCGTTGGCCGGCGTCCCGGTCGAGCCGACCGGCGTGCCCGGAACCTGCAAGGTGATCGACGCGCCCTGCACGCTGTCGGCCACGATCTTTCCGCTGATCGTCGCGGGCAGGCCGCCGAGCCGTACGTCGATGCCGGTGAGGTCCTGACCGGTCTGCACCGTCACCGCGGTGGCGTCGGCCGGAGTCAGCGCGGCCGGATACCAGACGTCGGTGAAGCCGGCCCCCTGGAACTTCAGCTTGTAGTTGCCGGAGGCGAGCGAGGGCAGGTGGTAGGCGCCGTTGCGGTCGGTCGCGGCCGAACCGATCGACGTCGACGGATCGGTCGCGGCGAAGACCTGGACCGTCACGCCGGAGACCGCACTGCCCGAGGTGAGCAGTCGCGCCGTACCCGAGATCGACGCGGTCCCGTTGCTGCCGGCGTTCTGTTGCGCCTGCGCGACCTGCAGCGCGAGGTCGCGGTCCGCGGCCGAGCGGCCGACGACGCTCGACAGCGCGTAGGTGATGACCAGCGCGAACACCGTGATCGACGCGAGCAGGCCGAGCAGCGACACCGCGCCGCGCGCGATGACCGGGCGCTGCATGAACGTGCCGGTCGTCTTCGGTTGCTTGTCGGCTTCGCTGCCGTCGTCGATCCGCAACGTGAACGGCCGCACGACCGGCTGACCGATGAACCGCCGCCGCGCCTTGACCTTGATCTCGACCGCGGCATGCTCGCCGGGTGCGAGGTCGAGGATCGGTGGCGTGAACCGGTAGCGGATCTTTTCCTGGTCGTCGTGCCCGGACAGCGCGCCCGAGAGCGGGGTGTTGCCGACGTTGTCGACGAGCAGGCCGAACGATCCGCGCTTGCCCGCGGTGACGGTGCGCGGATCGAGATCCATCGCCACCATGGGTGCGGCGGCGATCTCGAGGTCGAGGTCGACCACCGTCGTACGGGTCGGGGGAGTGAGCTCGCGAACCTGTACGGCGAAGCGCCGGTCGCCCGCACGCAACCCGGGCGGCGTCGTCACCGTGATGGTGATCGTGTCGCTGGCGCCCGGGAACAACGACAGCCGATCCGGCACGGTCTCCACCCAGGTCGGGTCGAGACCGAGGACACGTGCGGTGTAGCCGCCGATGAGTTCCGTCGTGTTGGTGACGGTGACGACGAACGTGACTGCCGACCCCGCGATGGCGGGGGCGCGGCGGCGGTCGACCTCGACGCGCATCAGTGCAGCGCCCCTAGGTTCAACGGCACGTTCGCCGTCTGACCGGCGTCGAGGTGGACGAGCGCGGTGTCCTGCGCATAGCCGTCCCGACTCGCGGTGACCGTGTACCAGCCTGGCGCGAGACCGGTCATCGAGTAACCGCCCCGGACCAGCCCGTTGCTCGCGTCGACCGTCAGCGTCGTGCGCAGGTGCTGCCCGTCGGTGATGGTGATCGTCGCGCCGATGCTCGGATCCATCGGCGGATTCGCCGTGTTGTCTCGCGGCTGCTGGACGAGACCGGTGATCGTGCCGAGCGCGGACACCATCGTCACCGTCGGCACGTTCGGCGGGTGGACGCCGTCGAGGTTCAGCGGCAGCGTCACCGGTTGGAAGCCGGGCAGGCTGACCGTCAACGTGTAGAAGCCCGGCACCGGCAGGCCGGTGATGGCGTACGTGCCGATCGCGTCGCCGGTCGTGAGCGACGTCGCGGTGATCGGAGTCGGTGCGCCGCCGATGGTGATGGTCGCGCCGCCGACCGGCGCGCCGGCCGCGTCGACGACCTTGCCGACGACCGCGTCGGTGCCGCCGACGAGCGTCACGTTGTTCAGTACGGCGCTGCCGCCGGGCGCGAGGGTCACGTCCTTCGTCGTTGACGTGGACGCGTCGCGGCTGAACTTGAGGATGTAGAGCCCAGGCGTCGGCAGCCCGCCGAGCTTGAACTGGCCGACCTTGCCGACGGTCGGCGTACCCGTCGTAAAGGTCTGCCCGTTGACGGTCGTGCTGACGGTGACGCCGCCGATCGGCGCATGGCCGTCGGTGACGACGCCGCGGATCGTGCCGGCGCCGGCGGACAGCCGCACGACCGGCTCGTAGCGGTGCTGGCCGCCGACGACGTCCTCGGACAGCGTGCTGGCGAGGTAGCCGGCCGCGGTGAAGCTGACCTGGTAGCTCGCCGGTGCCGGCAGCCCCGTCAGCGTGTAGTTGCCCTTCGCGTCGGTCAGCGTCTTCGCGACCGGCGCGTCGCTCGTGCCGGTCAGCGGCCGGGCGATCACGACGGTCCGCACCGGCGTCGTGACCAGACCCGGATCGACCTGGCCCGAGATGGTGGCCGGGAAGCCGGCCACCTTGACCGCGTTGGCCTTCTGCACTTGCTGCGGAGCCGCCGACAGCGTCTTCGCTCCGGCCTGGCTGACCGTGCCCGGGTACCACGTCGTGTGGTAACCGATCGAGCTGAACCGCAGGTAGTAGTCACCGGGGAACAGGCCGAGCACGACGTAGCTGCCGTCGGCCTGCGTCGCGGCCGACGTGACGAGCACGAGTCCGTTGCGCGAGGGACGCAGCGCCTCGACGATGATGCGGCCGATGCCGTCGCCGCTGGTCGTCGACACGACCCGGCCGGCGATGACGCCGCCGACGCCGGCCGGCAGCGGGCCGCCCTTCGCGAGCACGTCGCCCGGCGTCGAGTCGGCCGCGAGCCCGGGGACTCCGGACGCGACGAAGAACGACGCGGGCGCGGCCTTCGTGACCGGGTCGTTGTTGAACACCTTGGTGAGGCCGAACAGGAACGCGCCGGCCCACATCGCGACGATCGTCATGAGGATCAGCGCGGTCAGCACGCCGCGGGCGATGACCGGTCGCTGCCGGTGGACGAGGCCCGCGTTGTCCTTGACCGGCGGCGGCGGCGCGGTGCCCGGCGTGACGGCCGGGGTCGACGCCTCGGCGTGCACGCTGAACGGCCGGTCGATGTCATTGCCGAACGGGTGACGTGGCGCCCGGCAGTCGAGGTTGACCGGCTTCGTCGCGCCGGCCGCGACGGTGACCGACGTACGGGAGAAGCGCAGCTTCAGCGACCGGTCGGCGTCGGCTGCGGTCAGCGCGATGTCGAGCGGCACGTTGCCGCGGTTGCCGACGTCGACGACGAAGTGCGCGCGCCGGCCGGTGCGGACGACGGCGGGACGCGGCCGTACCTGCAACCGCGGCACCGGCGCGACGGTGAGCTCGACGTCGACGAGCTCGGTCTCGCCGGACGTGTGCGAGTCGAGCGCGATCGTGAGCGGGTGCGTCCCGGCCGGGTACGCGTCGGGCAACTCGATGCTCAGCGTCAGCTGGCCGGCGCTCTCGGGGAACAGCGAGAGCACCTGCGGCCGGCTGGTGACGCGTTCGGCGTCGACGCCGAGCACCCGCGCGCTGATGCCGTCGATGACCTCGCTGGTGTTGGTGATGTCGAGGGTGAACGTCACCGTCGAACCCGGATCGGTCGACAGGTGCCGCCGATCCATCGCCACCCGCAGCCGCGCGCTCACGGTGTCGCCGCCGCGGTCGGAGCCGTGCTCGTCGTTGTCGTCGTAGGCGTCGAGGTCGTGCTCGGCGACGAGGTCGTCGCGGTCGGTGAAGGCGACGGCGACGGCGATGTGCGGTGCCGGTTCAGGTCGGTCGAACCGGTGTCGGTGACCGGCGACGGGTCGACGTTCGGCGGCGGCGTCGACTGCGCCGGATCGGGGTCGGGCGGCGGCGGCCCGCTGTTGCCCGAGTCACCGCTGCTGCCCGAGTTTTCGTTGCCGCCATTGGGATTCTGGCCGTTCGAGCTGGTGCCGCCGTTGCCAGGAACGCCGCCGTTGCCGTTGTCGCCGGGGACCGGTCCGTTGCCCGGCAACGGCACGGTCGGCACCGGGTTGCCGACCGGGAGCAGGGCCGGCCGGGCCGCTCCGACGTACTGGCCGGCGCCGGTGATGGCCTGCACCTGTACGACAGCGCCGGTGTGCGGGTCGGCGATCATGAAGCCGCTGCCGATGTAGATGCCGACGTGCCCGGGCAGGCCCTTGATGAACTCGCCCGGGTTGAAGAACACGAGGTCGCCGACGCGCAACTGGCCGTCGGCGACGTGCGGCAGTGTCAGCCACTGCTGCTCGGCGGTACGCGGGATCGCGATGCCGGCGGAGGCGTACGCGGCGCGGGTGAAGCCGCTGCAGTCGTAGAGCGGGCCGTTGCCGCCCCAGAGGTACGGGTCGCCGAGGTGCGCGTACGCCCACGCGATCGCGGTGCGCACCGCCTCGTCGGCGCCCGGTGCGGTGACCGCGAGGTCGGCGTAGCGCGACATCAACGTGAGGACGTCGGAGACGTACCAGTCGGCGGCGTTGTACGAGTAGATGGCGGTCGCGAGCTGGGTCGGGTCGCCGAGGTTCGCGCCGCCCTTGCACAGGTAGTCGGCGGCGGCCGCGGCGGCGTCGCGGATGTCCTGCGGGTTCGCGACCCCGTCACCGTCGACGTCGACGCCGAACGTCTTCCACGTGCTGGGCAGGAACTGCATCGGCCCGACCGCACGGTCCCATTTGCGGTCGCCGTCGTACTGGCCGTGGTCGCTGTCCTTGATCGCGCGGATGCCGTTGGAGCCGTTGAGGCGCAGGCCGAGGATCGGCGGGTTCTCGATGCCGTTCCAGCCGGGCTTGGCCGAGCCGCCGGACGCACCCTGCCGCGATTCGATCTGGCCGATTCCGGCGAGCAGCGGCCAGCTCATCGAACACGTCGGGTACAGCAGGTTCGCCCGCGACGCCGCGCTCTCGTACGCCGACATCACGACCGGCGGCGGCGAGGCGATGCCGTCTCCGCCGCCCTGGATCACGTCCGGTGGCGGCGGCGCCGTGATCGTCGCCTGCTGCGTCGCCGGTTGCGGTGTCGCCAGCCGGGTGGTCTGCGCGACCTCCGCGAATCGCTGCGCCGGCACCAGGCGGTAGTGCGTGCCGTACCTGCCGACGACGTCGGTCGGGCGGACCTGCGAAGCCGAGTTCGCCGGGGCGAGTGCCTGCGGCAGCAGTACCGGAACTGCCGCCAGGCATGCGCTGACCGTGGTCTTGGCCAGCACAGAGGACATCGGCTCACTCCGGTGCGAAGACAGGGACGTTGGTCATCCTGTTCCGCACAGGAGCGCGTGTCCGTGGATTGCGGAAATAGGCCCGAGAATTTTCCGGTCCGTCCGGCATTGCGAGGAATGTCGAACTAGAGGTGACATCGCCGTCACTGGTCGGATGTGTGTCACCAATGTGGTCATTCGCCTTGACGGCGGTGGTGTGTGCCGCCGAGCATCGGGCACGTGATCGAGCAGGTCGACACCGCCCTCGAGAGTTTCCTGCGGCGCGAAGCGGCGCTGCCGGCGCACGAGGTCGAGGTGTCGTTCGACCCGCCGGACAAGACGTTCGCGTCGTCGGTCAACCGCCCCACGCTGAACGCGTTCCTCTGGGACATCCGCCGCAACGGCTCGTACACGTCGACCGGCATCGTGTCGCGCCGCGACGGCGACGGCCGGCTCGAACGCCGCGGGTCCGCGCCGTACGTCGATCTGCGGTACTTCGTCAGCGCGTGGGCGGCGGATCGCCGCGACGAACACCGGCTGCTCGGCCAGGTGTTGCAATGCCTGCTGGTGCACTCGGTGATGCCGGCGCAGGACATGCCGCCGACGATGTCCGAGCTCGCGACGATCGACATCCGGTTGGCGACCCGTGACACCCGCAAGCCGGATTCGTTCTGGGGTGCCATCGACGGAAAACTGAAGACCGGCATCGAAATCGAGCTCACGTTGCCGGTCGACGTGTTCGAGTGGATCCCGACGGCGACCGAGGTCAGCGAGATCCAGGGCAACGTGTCGCGACGGCCCGCGCCCGAGCCGGTCGCGGACCCGAAGGCGGGCCAGGTGACGCGGCGGCGCAACAGCGGATCCGTGGTCGCGGAAGGCCGCCGCTGACGGCTGGATCGAAGTTCTCATTACGCCGGACACGCGGTGCGCGTGCAGTTACGGTGAACGGTGCGTGCCGGTTGTCCTGGTGCGACGGGGAGGTTGCCTGCCATGGCCGCTCAAGCCCATGACCACGACCATGACCACGGTCAGGACAAGAAGGCGCCCGCGCGCCGTCGCGGTCCGGTCGGCCAGCAGGTCGTCGAGTCGATGTCCGGTGCCGGCAAGATGCCGGACGGCGTACGGCTCGGCGGGCAGTTCGATCCCGAAGAGACCGCGGCCGACGAGGTTTCCCGCCGGGTGATGCAGGCGCGCCCGGCCGGCGACGACGCATCCATCATCGCGGCGGCGCGACGGGCCGGTGCTCAGGTCCCGAGCGGCGTACGGATCCACCAGGGCGGCCAGGCGAACGCGGCGGCCAGATCGATGCAGGCGTCGGCGTTCACGGTCGGCAACGACGTGTACCTCACCGACGACGCGGTGCGTACGCCGGAACAGCGCATCCGCGTTCTCTCGCACGAGCTGACCCACACCGGGCAGGACCGCGGCCACGGCCACACGCCGAGTGGCGAAGCGGTCGTGCAGCGGTGGAACCCCTTCAAGAAGAACCCCGCCAAGAAGACGACGCCACCGACTCCGACGCCGACGCCGAACATCCACGAGAACTCGGAAGGGGCGAAGGACGAGCGCGAGGACAGCGAGGGTGAGGAATTCCAGGGCGCGGTGACCGACAGCCCGCAGTCGTTCACCGACCCGCTCGGCGGCGTGAGCACAGGCGAGCACGACCCCACCGCGTACGACATCGGCGGCTCCGACCTCGACACCGCCAACACCAACTACAAGGGCCCGGAGGCCGGCGACGACGGCTGGGGTGGCAGCAAAGGCGCGCTGTCGAACGACAAGGTCGACTCGTGGTCGCAGTCGCACGACAAGGAAGCCGGGAACATGGGCTTCGCGAGCACCATGGGCACAGAGGTGTTCGGCGACATCGGCGGCGGCATCTTCTCCGGCATGGACGCAAGGAAGCAGAAGGGCGTCGACGCCGGCCTGTCCGGCACGAGGGCCGGTCTCTCCGGCGCGAAGGGCCTCGCCGACTTCAGCAGCCTGACGTTCAACGGCATCAAGAACTACAGCAGCGGCGGTAGCTCACCGGGGATGACTGCCGGCCAGGTCGGCGACACCGCCGGGTACTCCGACCACGTGAGCGGTTGGCTCGGCGCCGGGGCCGGTGCCGTCGGCATGGCCCAGGACCTGAAGGGGTGGGGCTCGGACACGGTCGACTGGTTCAAGGGCAAGCGCAACTTCGAGAAGGTCAAGAAGGACGCGAACGGCAACTACGACAAGCTCGGGCAGGCAAAGCAGGTCGGTCTGTCCATGGGCCGCGGCCTGGCCAAGCTGGGCAGCGCCGGCAACAAGGGGATCGGCGCGGTCTCGAAGAGCGCGAACCTCGCCTCGCAGGCGGCGCACACCGCCGGCAACATGAGTGTGGCGGGAAATGCGGCCAGTGTCGGCGGCGCGCTCGCGCACACTCTCGCGCCGTTGCAGATGGCGCTCGGCGGCGTCGACGTCCTCAAGGGCGGCTACAACGTCTTCCGCAAGCAGCAGCACAAGAACAAGCTGGACAAGCTGAAGAAGGGCATCGACAACGCGGACATCAACAAGGACGACAAGCTCAAGGCGCTCGACCACCTCAAGGAAGTCGCGTCCAAGAAGCAGGTTCGCCAGGGCATCAACATGGCGACGGGCGCGGCGAGCGTTCTCGGTGGCGCGTTGACGGTCTCCGGTTTCGGCGCGCTGCCCGGCGCGATCATCGGAGGCGGCGTCGGGGCGTTCAAGCTCGGCCAGCTCGGGGTCCGCAAAGGCAAGCAGAAGGGCCGCGACTGGGCGGACAAGTACAACCAGAAGGACGCCAAGGACCAGAGTTGGCTGGGCAAGAAGGTCGCCGGCATGTTCGACACGTCGAAGACGACGTCGAAGAAGGAAGCGCGCTACGCCGAAACCGCGGACATCCTGCTGAACAAGATGAGCGGCGACGAGCAGAAGGCGGCGCTGAAGACACTCGGCATCCACGACCTGGATAGTGTCGACGCTGCTGACCAGCAAGCCTTCGTCATCGAGAAGCTGAAGAAGCGGACATGAGCCAGATTCTTGACCTGCTCGAAAAGGTCCTCGCCGAAGACGAGTTCAAGGTCCAGCGGCACGCGGTGACGGCGGAGACGCCGGACTACCTGGAAGCCCGCCTCGACGACGACTTCGAGTTGCAGGCAGTCGTGCTGCCGGGCTTGGAGTCGGAGCTGCCGGACGTACGGTTGCTGCAGCTCTACATCCCGTTGCCGATCGACGTTTCGCGGGACAAGCACGAGGCGGTGCGCAGCGCGCTCACGCAGGTGAACTTCGACGTACCGCTGATGGGCTTCAACCTGCACGAGGAGATGAGCTTCCTCTACTTCCGGACCGTGCAGGTCGTGCCGGCATCGCCGGACGTCGGCACCGGCGCGACGCTGCTCGACATGGTGTCGATCGCGCACTACCTCGTCACCCGCTACGCCGAACCGCTCGCAGCCGTCGCCGCTTAGCCGTCGAGGTACTGCTTCACCGGCGCGAACGCGGATTGATCCGCGAGCCGGCCGAGCTTGCGGTACTCCGTCTGTACGGCGCGCACGAGGTGTGCCATCCCGACGGGCCGGCCGGCTTCAGCCGCGGCCATCGCGGCCCCGACCGCGACGTTGCGAATGTCGCCGCCCGCGAGTTCGAACCGCGCACACATCGCGAGGTCGACGTCGTCGGCGAGGTCGACGTGCGGGCCGAGACAGGTGCGCCACAACCGCAGTCGCGCTGCCTCGTCGGGCAGCGGGAAGTCGATGAGCACGTCGATGCGCCGCCGGAACGCGTCGTCGAGATTGCCGCGCAGGTTGCTGGCGAGCACCGCGACCCCGTCGAAGTCTTCGAGCCGTTGCAACAGGTAGGCGACTTCGACGTTCGCGTACTTGTCCTGCGCGCTCTGCACTTCCGAACGCCGGCCGAACAACGCGTCGGCTTCGTCGAAGAACAGCAGGCAGTTGACGCCTTCGGCCGCGTGGAAGATCCGGTCGAGGTTCTTCTCGGTCTCGCCGACGTACTTGTCGACGACGGTGGCGAGATTGACCTGGTAGATCTCGAGACCGAGCGCGGCGCCGATGACTTCGGCGGCAAGTGACTTGCCGGTGCCAGGAGGCCCGCCGAACAACGCGACGGTGCCGCGCTTGCGCGACGATCCGCCGCCGACTCGCCAGGTCCCCATGACGAGGTCGCGTTGCCGGGCGCGGATGCAGATCTCTTCGAGTTGTTCGACGACGCTCGGTGGGGCGACGAGGTCGTCCCAGCTGACGCGCGGCGTGATCCGGCGCGCCAGCCGTTGCAACGTCTCGCCTGACTGCGACCGGGCCGCGGTGACGAGATCGCTGACGTCGAGCGGGCGTTGTTCGCCGAGTGCCTGCAATCCGGCCGACAGCACCGCGCGGTTGACCGCCGGCGGGGACAGGTGCAGATGACCGACGGCGCGGGCGATATCGGCCGGATCCGGCGCCGCGGTGTCGGCCGCGCCGGGCTGCGCGACCGCGACCTCGAGGGCTTGTTGCCAGACGACGACCCGGTCGTCCTTCGTCGCTTCCTCCGGCGCGAGTTGCCAAGGCACGGTCGTCAGCAGACCGGGTCGCCACGGGTGCGCGCCGTACAGGACGAACGGGACGACGCCGGCGGCGAGCCGGGCGACTCGGTCGGGCAGCGCGACGACCTTGCTCGCGGGGCCGGCGACGATGGCGAGGCTGTCGAGGTAGGCGCGCACGAGGGCTTCGCCGAGTACGTCGTCGACGCGGTCGTCGTCGTCGTCGATCTCGTCGAGATCGAGGTGCATCGTGTCGCGGCCGACCGTCGACATCGCGGCGGCCGCGATAGCCGGTGCGAGGCCACCGAGCGGATCCTGCAAGTAGCAGAAGCGCAGGCCGGCGCGCAGCGCGGTCGCGAGCCGTTCGCAGTCGTCGCCGTAGAGCTGGCCGGTCGGTGCCAGCGCCATCGACAACGCGTCGCCGGGACGGCGCGGGAGAACGAGCAGGTGCTCGATGACGGCGTTCGGGACGGACAGCCGGCGACCCGCGTTGACGACGACAAGACCCGGGCGGACCAGCGCGCCGTCGGGGTCGAGCAAGCGGTGCGTCGCGATGGCCGGCAGTCCGAGACGTTTGACGACGACGTGCGCTCTGACCTCACCCTCGGGTCCGGTCTGGTGCCGGCCGGGATCGAGGATGTCGGCGACGTCGGGATCGAGGTGCGGTGCGGCCGCGGCCAGCAACAGGTCGATCTCGTCCGGGCTCAGACCCAGCCGCCCGGCGAGGTCCCGGAGCGGGAGCCATGCGCCGCGGTCTTGGGCCGCGTCCGCAGCCTGCTCGGTCGCGGCGAGGAGATCGTTCGGCTTGGTCGGCTCGCCGCCGGCGCTACGGGCGCGCTGTTCGAGAACGGCGAGCCGGCCGAGGACGTGGTTGAGCGCCGCCGCCGACGGACTCTCCATGGGTGGCGGCGGCGTTTTCTTCGCGGCCGCCGACAGCTTCGCCGCGGTCGGACGCTCGGCCACCGCCATGCCTTCAGGGTCCCGTACTCGGGCTCGTTCTGAGGTCGTTTTCCGATTTGCCCGTTGTGTGTCCACAGTTGCCGTTAGCGGTCGCGTTGTCCACGGGTGGCCGCGAGGCGGCGGGCGTGGTTCGTGATGCTTCGTAGCGTTGCGCTCGTGCCTGTGCTCGCGCCCCCGACGCTCGACGAGGTCGCGTGCGAGCCGTTGACGCCGGAAGCGATCGCGCGGCTGGCCGACGTGGACGTCGAGTCGGCGTCGGATGCCGAGGTCGTGGCGCTGATGGCCGACTGGGGGAGGGTTCGGGCATACGCCGACGGGCAGATCGCCCGGGCTGTGCTGGTGTTGCGCGAACGGGCCCGGCCGGCGAGCTGATCGACGCCGACCAGCTCGTGGCTGCCGAGGTCGGGGCGGCATTGCATCTCGGCAGTGGCGGCGCCGACCGGCTGGTCTCGACGGCGGTCGAGCTGGCAACGCGATTCCCGGCGACGCTGGCGGCGGTGCAGAACGGCGAGGTGAGCTGGGCGAAGGCGACGACTCTCGCGGAGCACGCTTCTGTTCTCGACGACGCCGCAGCGCGAGTCGTCGAGAGCCGGGTCCTGCCCGCGGCTGCGACCCGGACGCCGGCGCAGCATGCCAGCGCGGTCCGCCGCGCCGTCGTTCGCGTCGATCCGGCGTCCGCCGACGCCCGCCGCCAGCGGGCCGAACGCGACATCGAACTGGTCCGCCGCCACGTCGGCGACGGGATGGGGGAGTTGCTCGCGTGGCTGACAAGCGAACAGCTCGACACCGTCTGGCTCGGCGCCGACGCTTGGGCACGACGCCAGAAGGCGGCCGGTGACGGTCGGACATTGGACCAGCTGAGGGTGGACGCCCTGGTCCAATGGGCGAATTCGTTCCTCAGCCACGGCGACTCGAGCCGCTGCGACGACGAATGCGACCTGCCCGACCAGGTCGACGCCCCGCGCCGCCACGGCCGGCCGCTCCGGCTGACCGCGTTGTGGGAACTGACGAGCCTTCTCGGGTTGTCCGACCAATGCGGGGAACTGGCCGATTCCGGCGCCACGCTCCCGCCGCGCGCGATGCGCGAACTGCTCGCCGGCGGCGCGACCGTGCGCCGACTGCTGATCGACTCCGAGACCGGCGAGCTCCTCGACCTGAGTGCCGATCAGGTGGAGCTCCCGCCGTCCGCTGAACGCGCGCACGCGCGACCCGTCGAGCTACACGTCATTACGACGACGCAGCAGTGGCAGGCGATGTCGTCCGGCGAAGACGCGGCGCTTGCCGCGGGATTACGCGAGCTGAGCCCGCCACTGCGCGAATTGCTGCTCGCGCCGCTCACTGCGGCGGACCTCGACAGCACACCGGCCGCGTACCCGACACCAACTCGGCTCGCCGAATTCGTCGGCGTTCGCGATCGACACCCGACCAATCCCAGTGCCGGTCTATCCACGGCTCGCGCGGGCGACGTGGACCACGTGATCAGCGTGCGCGCCGGCGGCAGGACCGTGCGCGACAACCTGCACTCGCCGACCCGTCGCTGGCACCGGTTGCGCACACTCGGCGTGTGGAGCGTGGTTCGCCGTGGTCGCGGCTGGCAGTGGCGGAGTTGGACCGGTCGCACGGTGACCACCCGCCCGTACGACTACCGGCTGGGCCCGTAGGTCTAGTCAGGTCCGTGTCGTTGCACCGGCACCGTCCCCTGGATACTCGTGGTCGCCGGCGTACAAGCGCTCGACAACGATCCGGCCGTTGCTTGGGTAGACGCGCAGGAACACCGCGTCGCCGACCTTGATCGCCGACAGTGAGACGCGCTTGCCGTTTTTCACGATGTCCGACGAGGCGGTGGCGTCGTACGTCGCAATGGCGCCGTTCGTGAGCCGAACGGTGACTGAAGACGTACTTGTTGCGGTCACTGTCCCGGCGACGTGCTGTTCCCCATTCCGGCCATCGCCGGGTCCGCCGAACCCGGGGCCACCGAACCCGGGGCCACCGAACCCGGGGCCACCGAACCCGGGGCCGCCCTCCGCGCCACCGAACCCGGGGCCGCCGACGCCGGGACCAGCGTTCGGTGCTCCGCCATTCGGTCCTTGGCCGTTCGGTGCTTGGCCGTTGGGCAGCTGGCCCTGGGCGGCGGTCCGGTTTGCGACCGATGCCGAACTGCTCTGGCTCGAATGCCACGCGGCGACTACCACCGCACCGGCGACAACGCCTGCGGCAAGCCAAGCGGCCGGCCTGAGCGCGGACTTCCAGATCGCCACGGTCGCGTTCGCCGGGGCGCCGTACGGAGCGAATCCGCTCGACGGCGCCGGGACCGACGGATCGCTCTCGTCGGTCCCGGCAGTCTCGTCGTACATTCCGCTGTCGAGGAAGTCGCTTGCGCGCTCGGTCACGTAGCTCAGCGTGCGGCGCCGGGCTGAGTCGGGTCTGAGGGTTCGCTGGCAGCCGGCTGTGAACCTCCCTCGGGTGAGCTCGACAGCGGCAGCTCGACCCGGAACATCGCGCCGTGGCCGGGTTCGGAGACGACGGACACCCGGCCACCGTGTGCGGCCACCAACGCCGCAACGATCGACAGGCCCAGTCCAGTGCCGCCGGCTTCGCGGTTGCGGGCGGAATCGATGCGGTAGAACCGTTCGAACACCCGCTCGCGAGTCTCCGGTGACAGGCCCGGTCCCTCGTCGGCGACTTCGACGATCGCGCGTTCGTACGCACTGTCCTGATCGGTCCGATCGCGATCGACCTCCACGCCGACCCGCACCTGCACGGAGGTGCCCGACGGCGTGTGCCGCAGCGCGTTCGCGACCAAGTTCTGCACCACCTGACGCAACCGCGCCTCGTCGCCGAGAACCACGGGCGGCCTGCCGACGACGTCAAGCGAGATCGGCCGAGCCGCATCGAGCACACGCGCGTCGTGCACGACGTCGTCGGCGACGGCGAGCAGGTCGACTGGCTCGACGACGAGCGGGCGTTCCTGATCCAGCCGGGCGAGCAACAGCAGATCCTCCACCAACAAGCCCATTCGCGTCGCTTCGTCCTCGACCCGGCGCATCACTCGCTCGACATCCTGGGGCGCCGGGGCGGCGCCCATCCGGTACAACTCGGCGAATCCACGGATCGACGTCAACGGCGTCCGCAACTCGTGACTCGCGTCGGCGACGAACCGGCGCATTCGATCTTCGGATGCGCGCGCGGCCTGCTCCGACGTGCGTTGCCGTGCGAATGCGTGCTCGATCTGGTGCAGCATCCCGTTCAGCGCGCCGGTCAGACGGCCGACTTCGGTCCGGGGATCGTGCTCCGGCACCCGACGGGACAGATCGCCGGCGGCGATCGCGGCCGCCGTCGCCTCGACTTCGATCAGCGGCTGCAACGCGCGGCGGATGACGACGTACCCGAGCCCGGCGAGCAACAGCAGTACGGCGCCTCCGACTGCTGCCTCAAGGAGAACGAGCCGGCTGACGGTGTGGTCGATGTCCGACAGCGATGACGCCACGACACTCGAATCGCCGTCGGGATACACGGTGACCTTCACCCGCCACGACGTGGATTCGTCGTCCGCACCATGCACGGTGAACGGATGCGCCGACAGCTCGACCGCACGATCCGCCGTCAACGCGGTCACCGCCGGCCCCTCGGCGGGCGACGACGGATCGGCCGGGAAGACACAACGCGTCGTGCCACCCGCGCTGTACTGCGCGACGTAGAACTGCGACGGCAGATCGCCGGGCCCGTACAGCCCGGGCGGGCCGCCGCCCGGTCCCTGCGGTCCGTGCGTGCAGACCTCGCGGCCGATCGGCGCGGTCCGCAGCTGATCGTCGAGTCGTTGTAACAGATAGCTGTGCAGTGACGCGGTCGCGACGACGCCGCTGACCGCGAGACCCGCCGCAACCAGCAGCACCACCGCGGCGACAAGTTTGATTCGCAGCGGCGTACGGCGCAGGAAGGACCTCACCGCCGGGGCTGTCGCAGCACGTACCCGACTCCTCGCAACGTGTGCAGCAGTCGTGGCTCGCTCGTGTCGAGCTTGCGGCGCAGATAGGAAACATACGATTCGACGACGTTGGCTTCGCCATTGAAGTCGTAATGCCAGACGTGGTCGAGGATCTGCGCTTTCGACAGCACCCGGCCCGGGTTCTGCATGAAGTACCGCAGCAGCTTGAACTCCGTCGGCGACAGTGACACGAGACGCCCGTTCTTCCAGACTTCGTGCGTGTCCTCGTCGAGCTCGAGGTCGGCGAACTCGAGCCGCGACGTGCGCAACTCGTCCGACGGCCGCTCGGCGAACCGGCGCAGCACCGCGCGGATCCGCGCGATCACCTCTTCGAGCGAGAACGGCTTGGTGACGTAATCGTCGCCGCCGAGGGTCAAGCCCGTCACCTTGTCCTCGGTCGCGTCCTTCGCGGTGAGGAACACGACCGGCGCGTTGAATCCGTCCTGGCGCAGCCGCCGCACGACCGTGAACCCGTCGATGCCGGGCATCATCACGTCGAGCACGAGCAGGTCCGGTTTGAACGACGACGCGACCCGCAGGGCCTCCGAGCCGTTCGCCGCGGTCGCGACTTCGAATCCGGCGAAACGCAGGCTCGTCGCGAGCAGGTCGACAATGTTCGGCTCGTCGTCGACGACGAGCAACCGGGCTTCAGGGGTCGCTCTTGTCATGCCCCAAGCGTCGTAGCTATGGCTGAATGTTTGCTGTGAGGTCATAGACCGTCACCCTGCCGATAGTCGTCGCGGTGTACGTGCTCTCCACCCACGCGGTGATCGCCCGGGAAGCCGACGACTGAGCCGGCCCGCCGCCGGGCCCGCCAGCGCGGCCGCCGGGTCCGCCAACGCCCGGCCCGCCAATGCCAATGCCAACGCCGCCGTCCGCAAGGAAATAGTGCACCTTTCCGGTGCGGACCAGGGCCTGGAACTGCGCCAGTGTCGGCGTCGGATCCGAGCCGTTGAACCCGCCGATCGCCATCACCGGCTTGCCCGTCGCGAGCTGTACGCCGGCCGCGCTGTTCGAGCCGACGGTGGCCGCGACCCAGCGGTACGACGACGCGTCCTGCCGCAGTGCGGTGACGAGTTCGGCGCTCGGGACAGCGGTGTCGAGCAGGCCGCCGAGGCCGCCTCGTCCGGCCCCGCCACCGAGCCCGGGCGGTGGGCCGCCGAACCGCGCGAACCCGCCGCCGGGACCGCCCGGAGGTCCGCCGGGGAAGCCGTTGCCGGTGCCCTGACCGGAAGGCCCGGCGGACGGGATCGCGCCCGTGTGCGGGGTCGTCGCCGTGTCGAGCGCGTACGCCACCGGCCCGGCGAGTCCGGTCACGAGACCCGTGGCTGCGACCACGACACCGGCGCGGCGCCACCACGACGGGCCGGCCGCGATCGCGAGAGCCGCGAGCAACCCGAGCCCTACGACAAGACCGCGCAACCACGGATGCCACGCCGGCGTCCGGCCGAGCAGATGCGCGGACCACCAGGCGGTGACCGCGAGCGCGGCAGCCAACGGTATCCGCGCGCGGACAGTCGTACGGTGCCGCCACAACGCGACCGTCCCGATGCCGACCAGCGCGCCGATCGCCGGCGCGAGCGCGACCGAATAGTACGGGTGGATGATGCCGGCGGCGAGGCTGAACGTGAGGCCGGTCACGATCAGCCACGAGCCCCACAGCAGCACTTGCGCGCGCTGACCGTTGGTGCGCGGCGCGTGCCGGCTCAGGTAGACCAGCGCGACCAACAGGACGAGCGCGGCCGGCAACAGCCACGAGACCTGACCGCCGAAGTCTGCGTTGAACATCCGGCCGAGGCCGCTCGGACCCCATCGGCCGCCACCGCCCGCAGCACCGCCGACGCTGCCCGTCTCGTTGCCGGTCAGCCGGCCAAAACCGTTGTATCCCAACGTAAGTTCCAGGATCGAGTTGTGTTGCGAACCACCGACGTACGGTCGATCCGAAGCGGGGATCAACGCGACGGTGGTGACCCACCAGCCGGCCGCGACGACGGTCGCGAGCCCGCCCGCGAGCACTTGCCGAACCCGGCGGCGCAACGGGACCGGGGCGGCGTAGAGGTAGACGAGCGCGAACCCCGGCAGCACGAGCACCGCTTGCAGCATCTTCGCGAGGAACCCGAAACCGACGAGTGATCCGGCAACGACGAGCCAGCGGGTCCGGCCGTCTTCGAGCCCGCGCACCATTGCGTACGCCGACGCGACGAGCAGCAGGACGAGCAACGCGTCCGGATTGTTGTAGCGGAACATCAGCACCGCGACCGGTGTCGTCGCCATCACACCGCCGGCGATCAACCCCGCGGCCGGACCGAACCGCCGCCGCACGGTGAGGTACAGCAAGCCGACCGCCGCAACGCCTTCGAGCGCCTGCGGCACGAGAATGCTCCACGCGTTGACCCCGAAGATGCGCGCCGACAGGTCCATGACCCACAGCGACGCCGGTGTCTTGTCGACGGTGATGAAGTTCGACCCGTCGAACGATCCGAAGAAGAACGCCTTCCAGCTGCTGCTGCCCGCCTGCACCGCGGCCGAATAGAAACCGTTGGCGTATCCGGACGCGCCGAGGTCCCACAGATAAAGCAGACCGGTCACGACGAGCAGTGCGACGACCGACGGTCGGACCCATCGTGGATCCCGGCTCGCGGCTGATGGCTGCCGGCGTGGCGACTTCGCCCCGTCGCTCGCCGGCGCATCCAGTACGGCGGTCATCGCGCACCGGCCGCGACGTGCCGACGGAAGACCCACCCGCGCAACAACGCGAACCGCAACGCGGTCGCGGCGAGGTTCGCGACGACGAGTGCGGCCACTTCGACCGGCCGCGACGGATCGCTCACCGCGTTCAGGATGCCGAGCGCGGACGCGGTGAGTGCCAGCGCGAGACCGAAGACGAGCAGGCCCTGCGCGTGCTGTCTCATCGCGCCGGTTTTTCCAACCACCCCAAAGGTGATCCGGCGGTTCGCGGCGGTGTTCGCGACCGCGGTGACGAGCAGTGCGGTCGCATTCGCGAGTTGCGCACTACATACGCCGCGCAAGGCGAGATACAGCAGCAGATAAGCAAGAGTGCTCACGATCCCGATCGACGCGAACCGCACCAGTTGGCCGCGCATGAGTCGTGCGACGCCGCGCAGATCTCCGAGCGCCGTCGCGAGCACATCCACTCTGCTGTCCGGGTCGTCGGTCCAGTCGACCGGCACTTCGTGGATCCGCAGTCCGGCGCGTTCGGCCCGTACCAGCAGCTCGGTGTCGAAGAACCAGCCGTTGTCCTCGACCTGCGGCAGCAGCATCCCGACCCGATCCGCGCGCACCGCCTTGAACCCGCATTGCGCGTCGGAGAATCGGGTCCGCAACAGCGAGTGCAACAACAGGTTGTAGCCGCGCGAGATCAGTTCTCGCTTCGGCCCACGGATCACTCGCGCGTGCCGCGACAGCCGGGTGCCGATCGCGACGTCGCTGTGCCCGGACAGCAGCGGCGCGACGAGGGGGAGCAGCGCGGCGAGATCGGTCGAGAGGTCGACGTCCATGTACGCGACGACCGGCGCGTCACTGTCACCCCACGCCGCCCGCAGCGCATGCCCGCGCCCCTTCACGTCGAGCCGCAACGCGCGCACGTCCGGCAGCGACGCTGCCAACGCCTGCGCCCGCGTCCAGGTCTGGTCGGTGCTCGCGTTGTCGGCGATCGTGATCCGCGCGCGGACCGGCAACGCGTGGGTGAGGTACGCGTGCAACCGGCGGATGCTTGGCTCGAGGTCGCGCTCCTCGTTGTGCACCGGAACGACGATGTCGACGGCGACGTCGGTCGCAACTGCCGCGATGGTCATGCGCAAGAGGCTGGCGGGCCGCCGTAGGAGGACGCTGAGCCCTTGCTGTGAGCTCGCTGAGAATCGTTACCTGGCGAGGCGCGCCCGGGCCCACTCGGCGTAGACCGCGGCGCCGTCGGCGAGCAGCCGGTCGTCGAACGCGGCCTCCGGCGAATGGTTGTACGGCGCGGTGGCGGGATCGCGGTCGGGCGGGCACGCGCCGAGGAACGCCATCGTGCCCGGCACCGCGTCGAGCACCCGGGAGAAGTCCTCCGATCCGGTGAGCGGGTTCGGCATCTCGACGAACCGCTCGGCGCCGTGCAGTTCGCGCACCGTGTCGCCGAACGCGTCGACCTCGGCGCCGTCGTTGACGGTCACCGGATACAGCTCGGATGCGACCGCGTCGATGTCGAGACCGTGCGCGGCCGCGATCCCCTCGCACACCCGCACCGTCTCGGCCAGCACCCGCGCATGCGACTCGACCGAGAACGACCGCACCGTCGCCTCGAACGTCGCCTCGTCCGGGATGACGTTGTGCGCGGTGCCGGCGTGGAATGCGCCGATGGTGACCACGACCGGATCGAAGACGTCGAAGCGTCGGGTGACCAGTGTTTGCAAC
Source organism: Frankiales bacterium (assembly GCA_025980325.1). GTDB lineage: Bacteria > Actinomycetota > Actinomycetes > JAFAQI01 > JAFAQI01 > BP-197. The sequence continues at coordinate 10,129 of JAICXQ010000007.1, read as the reverse complement.
GCGGTCACCATCTCGCAGGCCGCCGGGATCGGATCCTTCGCGCGATGCGGCGCCGAGCCGTGCCCGCCCGCGCCGCGCACCGTCACCCGCAACACATCGGCCGCGCTCATGACCGGCCCGCGCCGGGTCGCGAACACGCCCGCCGGCAGGAACGACGAGGTGACGTGCAACGCGAGCGCCGCCTGCACCCGCACTCCGCTGGCGTCGAGGACACCTTCCTCGACCATGTGCCGCGCGCCGTCGTATCCCTCCTCGCCCGGCTGGAACATGAACACGACGTCGCCGGCGAGCCGGTCCCGGTGGGCGGACAGGACCCGCGCCGCGCCGACGAGCATCGCGGTGTGCAGGTCGTGCCCGCACGCGTGCATCGTCTCGCCGTCGGCGGCGTAGTCGAGCCCGGTGTTCTCGTGCACGGGCAGCGCGTCCATGTCACCGCGCAGCAGGACCGCGCGACCCTCACCCGGCGTCGCTCCGCGCAGGACCCCGACGACCGACGTCGACGACGTCCCGGTGCTGATCTCCAGCGGGAGCCCGTCGAGCGCGGCGAGCACGGTCTCCTGCGTCCGCGGCAGGTCGAGCCCTATCTCGGGGCTGCGGTGCAGCGTGCGGCGGAGCGCTACGAGGTCGTCCTGCAACGCACGTGCGTCGTCGATCACCGTCATGGCGGGACAATAAGACATGCGCTACGTGATCCTCGGTGCCGGTGCGGTCGGCGCGACCGTCGGCGGCCGGCTCGCGGACGCCGGGTACGACGTCGTCCTGCTCGCCCGCGGCCGGCATGCCGAGGTCATCGCGAGCGACGGCCTGCGCCTCGCCATGCCCGACCGGGTCATCACGGCGAAACTGCCGGTCGTCACGGATCCCGCCGACTTGACGTACGACGACGGCGACGCGCTGCTGCTGGCGACGAAGACGCAGGACACCGTCGCGGTGCTCGAAGCGTTGCCGCGCCGCGACGCACCGGTCTTCTGCGTCCAGAACGGCGTCGCGAACGAGCGCTTCGCCGCCCGGCTCGGGTTCGACACCTATGGCGTCGTCGTCATGTTGCCGGCGGTCTTCCTCGAACCCGGTCACGTCGACGCGCAGGGATCGCCGTACTCCGGCCTGCTCGACCTCGGCCGGTACCCGTACGGCGTCGACGACCGGGCGGCGGCGGTCGCGGGAGCGTTGACCAAGAGCGGTTTCGTGTCCCAACCGGAGACACAAGTGATGCGGTGGAAGTACGCGAAACTGTTGCGAAACCTGGGAAATTCGCTTGAGGCAATGACCGGACACGACCTCGACGACACCGAGCTGGCCGCCGTACGCGAGATCGACACGCGGGCTCGCGCGGAGGCCGAGCAGTGCTATCGCGCCGCGGGCATCGACTGGGCGTCGGACGACGAGTGGTTGGCACGGCGGGGCATGCAGGTCCAATGGACCCCGGTCGAGGGTCGCGACCGGATGGGCGGCTCGACGTGGCAGAGCCTCGCCCGCGGCGCGAGCGGCGTCGAGGCGGACTACCTCAACGGCGAGATCGTCCTGCTCGGCGTGCAATACGGGATCGCCACGCCGGTTAACCGGATGCTGCAGCGCGAGGTCGTCGACCTGGCGAAACGGCGCGGCCGGCCCGGGTCGTTGCGCCCGTCGGAGCTGCTGGCAGTCGTAACCTGAACGGCGTGCGCGCGGACATCGATTGGCAGCCGTCGCTGTTCGACGGCGGCCCGCCGATCCTCGATCCGTCGTACACCGGTATCCGCCGGATCGTCCTGGACGAGCGCTCGTGGGTCGACTACTGCCCGAGCTGGCTGGCTGGCTCCGACGAGGTGTTCGACCTGCTGGCCGGCGAGGCGCGGTGGCAACAGCGGACGGTGCGGATGTACGACCACGCGGTGCTCGAGCCGCGGCTGACCGCCGGCTGGTCGACCGAACCCGACACCAACGACGGGCCGCCGATCCTGACCGACATGGCGCGCGAGCTGAGCCTGCGCTACGGCGTCGGATTCGACCGGATCTGGGTCAATCTCTACCGCGGCGGGCTCGACAGCGTGGCCTGGCACGGCGACCGCAACCGGCTGGTCATGACCAGGCCGCTGGTCGCGACGGTGTCGCTCGGCGCGCGCCGACGGTTCCTGCTACGGCCGCGCGGCACGTCGCGCGCGCTCTACCGGCTCGAACCCGGTCACGGCGACCTCGTCGTGATGGGCGGGCACTGCCAAGCCGAGTGGGAGCACACCGTGCCGAAGACGGCCAAGCGCGTGGGCGCGCGGATGTCGGTGACGATCCGCCACAGCCGGCCCGCGCCCGGCGAGCAGTGGCTGGCCCGCGTCTCCTAGAACCCGATCCGCCCGGTCAGGTGGCGCGGTTGGCCAGCCATTCGAAGTTCTCCATGATCCGCGGCTCGCCGGCTTCCTTGCGCATCGCCTTGCAGATCTTCTCCGACCGCTTCCAGGCGCCGGCGATCCAGAACACGTCGTGCACCAGCGCCTCGTTGAGGATGCCCTGGCGAACGAACGTCGCCATCGTCTCGCAGCCGCCGAGGAACGCCTGGATCTGACCGTATTCGGCCGACTCGCGCGGGTACTTGCGCAGCAGTTGAGTCCGCGTCGGCGGCGTCTCGAAACCGTGCAGGAGCAGTTGCCAACCCTCGTTCGCGCCGGTCGACGCGTTGACCTGCATCAGTTGCAGGATCAGCTGCGCGTCGGCGGTCGACGGCGGCGTCGTCACGATCCGCGGATCGTCGGTCGGCCGGGTCAGCGTGTTCTGGGCCGCAATGGTGTCGGTCATGGGTGTCTGCCTACTCCTGTGGGCGGCGGACGACAAGCCCTCGGCGCGGATCGGTAGCGTCGCGAGGCGTGACGAGCGACGGCGAGGTCTACCGGCAATACCGGTTCGCGCTGCCGCCGGGCGCGACCGACATGCTGGTCGTCCGGCACGGCGAGTCCGCCCCGGCCCGGCCTGATCAACCCGCGCCGCTGGTCGACGGGCACAGCGATCCCGAGCTCGCGCCCGAGGGCCGGGAGCAGGCCGAACGGCTCGCCGAGCGGCTCGCGCACGAGCACGTCGACGCGATCTACGTGACGACGCTTCGGCGTACGGCGGAAACCGCGGCGCCGCTGGCCGCGCGGCTCGGTCTCACCCCCATCGTCGAGCCGGACCTGCGCGAAGTCTTCCTCGGTGAGTGGGAGGGGCTGGCGTTTCGCAAGTACGTCAACGAGCGGCACCCGATCGCCGTACAGATGTTTCTGGAACAGCGATGGGACGTCATTCCCGGCGCGGAGACCAACGAGTCGTTCACCGGCCGGGTCCGGGCCGGGCTGGAGCGCATCGTCGCCGCGCATACCGGCCAGCGCGTGGTCGTCGTCGTCCACGGCGGCGTCATCGGGCAGATCCTCGCGCTCGCCACCGGCGCGGCGACGTTCGGTTTCATCGGGGCTGACAACGCGTCGATCTCGCAGGTCGTGGCGATGCCGAAACCGTTGGTAATGCGGCGATTCAACGACACCGCGCATCTCGACCCGATCTTCTCGATAGCGCCCGAACCGTTGACGTGAACTAGCCCGCTTTGCCTCTGGTCGCCGGTCACGGGTAGTGCCACGATCGGCCTTGTCGGCCGGCACGTCCGGTGCCTGGCCCGTTACCCGCCGTGGGGTGGTCACATGACGAAAGCGTTCGTGAGCAACATCGAACGGGACGGGGAGACGCGCAAGTTCCAGGCGCATGGATCGGCGGCGATCGGCAACGCGGGCGGCGCGACGTTCCTGCGCGGGACGTTCGAACCCGGCTGGCGATGGTCCACCGACGTCGCGCCGATCGCCGGCACGAAGTCCTGCCAGACCAGGCATCTGGGTTACGTCATCTCGGGCGAGATGCACGTCCAGAACGACGACGGCACCGGGATCGACCTCGGCCCCGGCGACATCTTCGACCTGCCGGCCGGGCACGACGCGTGGGTGACGGGCAACGAGCCGTGCATCATGGTCGACATCTCGCCGGATGCGACCAACTACGCGAAGGGCGCGGCCGCGACGAAGCCGCAGGACGACAAGTACCAAGCCCTCGTACGGCGCGGGTATGTCGCGTTCAACACCGGCGACATGGCCACGCTGACGACGCTGATCGCGAAGGACGCCGTCCAGCGGGTACCGGGCGCGAGCGTCGTCGCCGGCGACCACAAGGGCATCGACGCGATCCTCGGGATGTACGGCCAGCTCGCCCAGTTGACCGACGGCACGGTCCAGGCGCACCTGGTCGACCTGCACAGCGACGGCCAGGGACATGTCGTCGCGGTACACGTCCTCACCGGCACGCGCAACGGCGTCACCCGAGCGAGCAGAGGATCGATTCTCTTCACGTTCCTCGGCGACAAGGTGAGCGAGATGCACGAGCTGCGGTCGGACGGACCGGGAGACGACGCCTGGATGGCATAGCCGATAACGTCACCGGGTGCCCGATCTGGACTACCCGGTGCCGAGCGGAACGCTGCGCGGGTACGTCGCCGTACCGTCGGGTCCGGAAGCCGGAAGCGGGCCGTGGCCGGGTGTCGTCGTCGTGCACGAGATCTTCGGGCTGACCGACGACATCCGCGCGCAGGCGGATCGCTTTGCCGCGAACGGCTACGTTGCGCTCGCGCCCGACCTGTTCGCGTGGTCGTCGACGCCGCGCTGCCTGATGGCGGCGCTCAAGGCGTCGGCCGCCGGGCACGGCCGTACCCTCGACGACCTCGACGCCGCCCGCGACCATCTCGCGGCCCGCGACGACTGCACCGGGCAGGTCGGCATCGCCGGATTCTGCCTGGGCGGCGGGCTGGCGATGTTGTTGGCACCCAAGGGTTTTCGGGTCGCCGCGACCAACTACGGCCACCTGCCGCGCCGGCCCGAGACCGCGCTCGCCGGCGCCTGCCCGATCGTCGGCTCGTACGGCGGCCGCGACCTGCAACTGCGCGGCGCCGCGGGGAAACTGGAACGCGTGCTGACCGACCTCGGGATCGAGCACGACGTGAAGGAGTACGGCGGCGCGAAGCACGGCTTTCTGTTCCCGCACAGCGGCCGGGCGAAGTGGTCCGAGCCGTGGCTGGTCAGTTACGACGCGGACGCGGCGGCCGATGCGTGGACGCGCATTTTCGGCTTCTTCGACGCCTATCTCAAGGAGCGGTCATGAGCGACGTCGAGGTGCGCGAGCACATCGCGGCAACGCCCGCGGATCTGTACGCGATGGTCAGCGACCTGCCGCGGATGGGCGAGTGGAGCCCGGAGAACACCGGCGGCCGATGGTCGCGCGGCGGCCGCGCGATGGTCGGCGCGACGTTCCGCGGCACGAACCGCGCCGGCTGGCGTTGGTGGCGCACGGTGGTCACGATTACCGCCGCCGATCCGGGTCGCCGGTTCGCGTTCGACGTGCACTACGCGGCGGTTCCGATCAGCACCTGGGAGTACACGTTCGCCCCCGGCGCCGACGGCGGATGCGACGTCACCGAGGCCTGGACCGACCGCCGGCCCGGGTGGATGCGCACGCTGTCCAACCCGATCATGGGCATCTCGGACCGCGCGGCGCACAACCGCGCGGGGATGGAAAAGACGTTGCAAGCGTTGAAGAATTCGGCCGAACGCGGTACGACGGCCTGAAGACCGCCGACCTCCTGCACACCTGCTCGTGCACGTCGGCGAGGTGGATCTGATCAGCAGCTCGCCGGCTAGAGGTCGACGTCGACGACGACCGGGGCGTGGTCGCTCGGGCCTTTTCCCTTGCGCGCGTCGCGGTCGATGTACGCGTCCTTGACCGCGTCCGCGACCGGTGACGTCGCGTAGAACAGGTCGATCCGCATGCCCATGTTCTTGTGGAACATGCCGGCGCGGTAATCCCAATAGGTGAACGACGTGTCGTACTTCATCCCGCGCGGGACGACGTCGTGCAGGCCGAGCCCGCGCAGCTCGGCGAGGGCATTGCGTTCGGCGTCGGTGACATGGGTCGAGTTGACGAACGCGGCCGGATCCCACACGTCGCCGTCGGTCGGCGCGATGTTGAAGTCGCCGGTGACGACGAAGCTCGGATGCGTCGCGACCTCCTCGGCGAGCGCGGTCTTCAGCGCCGCGAGCCATTCGAGCTTGTACGGGTAGTGCGGGCTGTCGAGCGACCGGCCGTTCGGGACGTACACGGACCACACGCGCACGCCGCCGCAGGTCGCGCCGACCGCTCGCGCCTCGACCATCGGCGGCGCGCCGATCAGCGCGGAGTCGTCCTCGTCCGGCGGCGGTGCGTACGGCGGCTGCCCGGGAAAGCCGAGGCTGACGTCGGCGAGCCCGACCCGGGAGAGGATCGCGACGCCGTTCCAGCGGCCGTCGCCGTTCGCGGCGATCTCGTACCCGAGCGCTTCGGCGCCCTCGCCGGGGAACGCGTCGCCGGCGCACTTCGTCTCCTGCAGGCACAGCACGTCGGGGTTGGCGAGCTCGAGCCACTCGTTCAGCCGGGGCAGCCGCGCACCGACCGAGTTGACGTTCCAGGTCGCGATCCGCACGCGGTCAACCCTATGGTTTCCAGGCGATGATCTCCGAGGCCGACCTGGTCGCGCTGCCGAAGGCGCATCTGCACCTGCACCTGACCGGTGGCATGCGCCGCTCGACGTTGCGCGACTTGGCCTCGCGGGCCGGCGTGCACCTGCCGGACCGGCTCGTCGACGAGGTCTCCGACGACTGGCAGGTGATCGGCTGGGCCCGGTTCCAGCGGCTCTACGACGTCGCGCGGGGTGTGCTGCGTTCTGCGTCCGACATCGATCGGATTCTGCTGGAACGGGCCGAGGACGAGCGCGCCGCCGGCTCCCGCTGGCTGGAGATCCAGGTGACGCCGTCGGGTTACGTGCCGCGGCTCGGCGACCTCGTGACGGCGACCGAGGTGTTCTGCGCCGCGTGCCTCGCGGCGGAGGCGGCGACCGGCGTCGGCATGCGACTGGTCGTCGCGGCGAACCGGACCCGGCCGCCGTGGGAGGCGGAGACACTGGCCCGGCTCGCGGTGCGACTCGCCGCAGTCGGTGCGCCGATCGTCGGGTTCGGGCTGTCGAACGACGAACGCCAGGGGCGGCCGGCCGAGTTCGCGAAGGCGTTCCGGCTCGCGCGCGACGGGGGACTCGTCGCGGTGCCGCACGCGGGCGAGCTGCTCGGGCCTGGCGCCGTCGTCGAGACGGTCCGCGAGCTGGCGCCGCGCCGTCTCGGGCACGGCGTGCGGGCTTGCGAGGATCGGTCGGTGCTCGCGTTGCTGGCGGCAGAAGAGATCGCGTGCGAGGTCTGCCCGGCGTCCAACGTCGCGCTCGGCGTGTTCGCGGATCACGCCGCGGTTCCGTTGCGAACGCTCGAAAACGCGGGCGTTCCCGTCGTCCTCGGCGCCGACGATCCGTTGCTGTTCGGCGCGGGATTGGTGGAGCAGTACGCCGCCGCGCGCGACGTGCACGGCTACGACAGAGACGACCTCGCGAGGTTGGCGGAGGCAAGCGTGCGGCACGCAGCCATGCCGCCGGACCTCGCGGCCACGATGCTCGCCGACGTCGAAAATTGGCGGATCGCAACGGCGATGTGACGTTTGGCGGTTTCGTCGCGTCCCTGATGATGTGACCGACAATCGCAGCCGATCGGGGTGGGGGCCATCGCGAGCATCGAGGACCTCTACCGCGCCCACGCGCGCCTGGTCTTCGGCTATCTGTTACGCCGAACTCGGGACGAACATCTGGCCGCGGACCTGCTGCAGGAGACCTTCGTCACCGCCACGCGGGCGTTCCTCGGCTGGTCCGGCGGCTCGGCGGAAGGGTGGCTGCTCGCGATCGCCCGCAGCCGGCTCGTCGACCACATGCGCCGCCGGCACGCCGAACTGCCGTTGCCGACCGAGGACGACGTCGGCGCGCCGCTGCTTCCGGCGCACGACGCCGTCGAGATCGAGGACGTCATGAGCCGGCTCAAGCCGGAGCAGGCCCGGCTGTTGCGCATGGCCTACGTCGACGGGTTCAGGACCACCGAGCTTGCCGCCGCGAGCGGACAGAAGGAAAGCACCGTACGGATGGCGTTGCTGCGGGCTCGCGAAGCCTTTCGCGCCGCCTGGGACGAAGGGGAGACGGACCGATGACCGTGGACATGCCGGAAGCACCGGAGCTTCCCGACCTGCCGGCGTTCGACAAGCGGGCGATGCGCCGGGCCGTACGGCGCGGCGTCATCCGGACCGCGTTCGTCGGCGCGCTGTGGCTCGTGATCGCGTCGATCGTGCTCGGCATCGCCGGCCAGGCAGCGCTCGTCGGCTTGGGCCGGCGCGACCACGTGCAACACGTCGTCGCCGCCGGCTGGCAGGTCGCGCACCCGGAATTCATGCTCGATCTATCGAGTGATGGCAACGGCATCGTGCACACGACCACCAACTACGCCGCGGCGCCGCTCGGCGTGCAGCCGGTGTCGGCCAGCACGAAGCTGTCGTTCTCGGAGAGCTTGTTCGGCGGCGTGTCGCGCATCGACGTCGAACCGAAGACGGCGGCGAGCCAGATCTTGTTGACGTTCGGTCTCAATGGAACTGACGGCGCCAGCTGGAGGAGCGCGGAACGCAAGATGCTCGGACAGCTGCCGAAGCCGGTGCGGGTCGCCGCGATCGTCGAGTTCGCGCAACCCCTGAGCTACGCCGACTACACGGCCTTCGCCGCCCGCACCGGCGCGGGAGTCGACGTTCAGGGCGCGCCGCTTCTGCTCAGCGCCGCGAAGGATTTGGAGAGCCAGTCCGACGGGGCGTACGCCGTCAGCGGTGTCTGCGCCTGGGCGCCCGAGTATGCCGGCCGGCTGCTGAATCTCGGGTTCAAGAACTTCGACGATCCGATCGGTGGCTTCCGCGCATGGGTCGGCTCGCTGCACGACTCGGATCGCGACGCGCTGCGCAAGGTCGGCATCAGCCTGACGACGTTGCGCGCGGCCGCGCGGGCCGGGCTCGTGCACGGCGTGATCCTCCATGACACGACCGCGGCGTTGCTGCTGAAGATGCTCGACGACCCGGCCGTCGGCGCGGTCCACCCGTACGACGTCGCGTTCGCGGTCGAGGGTTCGCAGGCCGACGGCTGAGTCGCCGGTAGCCTGGACTCTCGTGCCTTTCCGCAACGACCTTCGCAACGTCGCGATCATCGCCCACGTCGACCACGGCAAGACGACGTTGGTCGACGCGATGCTCTGGCAGTCCGGCGCGTTCACGACGCATCAAGCCGAAGAAGGGTCGGTCAAAGAACGCGTCCTCGACTCGATGGATCTCGAGCGGGAAAAGGGCATCACCATCCTCGCCAAGAACACCGCGATCAACTACCAGGGCACGACGATCAACATCGTCGACACACCCGGTCACGCGGACTTCGGCGGCGAGGTCGAGCGCGGGCTCGAGATGGTCGACGGCGTGCTCCTGCTCGTCGACGCGAGCGAAGGCCCGCTGCCGCAGACGAGATTCGTGCTGCGAAAAGCGTTGCAGAAAAGGCTCCCCGTCGTCCTCGTCGTCAACAAGACCGACCGGGCCGACGCGCGCATCGCCGACGTCGTCGACGAGACGTACGAGCTGTTCCTCGACCTCGACGCGGACGAGCATCAAATCGAGTTCCCCATCATCTACGCGTCCGCACGAGCCGGTAAGGCGAGCCGCAACAGGCCGAAAGACGGCGGCATGCCCGACACCGACAGCCTGCAACCGCTGTTCGACACGCTGCTCACCACCGTCCCGGCGCCGGCGTACGACGACACCGCGCCGCTGCAAGCACACGTCACGAACCTCGACGCGAGCCCGTACCTCGGACGGCTCGCGCTCTGCCGCATCCACAACGGCACGATGCGCAAGGGCCAGCAGGTCGCGTGGTGCAAGACCGACGGCACCATCGAAAGAGTGAAGCTCACCGAGCTCCTCGGCACCGACGCCCTCGACCGCGTCCCGATCGAGGAAGCCGGCCCCGGCGACATCGTCGCGATCGCCGGCATCCCCGAGATCACGATCGGCGAGACGATCGCGGACCCCGACGATCCGCGGCCGCTGCCGGTCATCACGGTCGACGAGCCGAGCCTGTCGATGACGATCGGCATCAACACCAGCCCGCTCGCCGGCGAAAGCGGAAAGAAGCTCACCGCGCGGCTGGTCAAGTCGAGGCTCGACCAGGAGATCG
>JAICXQ010000110.1 GCA_025980325.1 Frankiales bacterium | reverse complement strand
CGCGCGTCGAGCACCTCGAGGTCGGGCGGCGTGAGCGCGAAGGCCTGCAACAGATCGGCGGCCAGCGCCGGGCCGGCCGGCAACCGGGCGAGGTCGCGGATCAGAGTCGGGACGTTGACGAGGGAGTAGACCATCGCGCCCCCTCCCTCATCGTCGCGCCGCAGCGCGCTTCGGCTCTGGCGCAGTACCCGAACGCGCAAGCCTCACCAACAAGATGATGCCCACAACGACCAGAATGGCAATCCCAGGCACCAACAACCTGAGGTCAACGCCGCCCGACCCACCGCCGCCGCTCGTCTGCTGCACCAGCGCCCACACGCCGAGCTTCGGCGCGAACGTCTGGTAGATGTCCTGGCCGACCCGGATCGTCTCGCTCGACGTCCACTTCTTGCCGTCGAACGTCTCGAACGTCGGGCCGGGTTGCTTGGAGGACGGGGCCCGCATCTGCAGGACCGGTGTCTGCCGCTCGCCCTTGCCGACGATCGCGACCGCACCTTCCGGCGCAGTCGCGGTGATCGTGTAGACGTTGCTCACGATCGTGCCGTCCTTGGGCAGCGGCGGTTTCGGCGCCGACGGCGTCCCGGTCACCTGGATGCGGGTCGCACCCGACGGCGCCTGCAGCGAACCCGCCGGGATGTAGACGCTGATCTGCGGGCCCCGCTCGCTGCTGTTCGCATATCCGGCGCCGCTGACTCCGTTGCGTACGACGATCGTGCCGGTGCCGTCGGTCGGCGGCGGCGTCTTCTTCGTGTCGCCCGGCGGTGGGACGACGTAGCGGTAGGGCTCGTCGGAACCGAACGCCGCGTCGTAAAGCGGAACAACGGCGGGAGAGATCAGCCACGCGGCCAGCAGCAAGGCGACCGCGGCAGCGACGCGACGCGACAACGTCACAGCATCCACCAGCCCACGGCGTCGGCCGCAGTGTGCGCGATCGCCGGCGCGACCCACGTTCCGGCGGCAAGCCGGGCGACCCCCAGCACGACACCTACGGCGGTGTCCAGCGGCAACGCATGCCAGCCGTAGAACGGCACGTGCATCAGACCGAAGGCGACCGCCGCGACGACGATGGCGACGTCGGCACTCCAGCGACGAGTGATCGCGTCGTACACGACCCCGCGCAGGAACGCCTCCTCGGCCGGCGCGACCAGCGCGGTCGCGGCCATCCATCCGGGGAACCAACTCAACGGCAACGAGGCGCGCGCGGACGAGAACACCAACGCGGGCAACGCGAGGACCGCGGTCGCGACAACGCCGACGAGCAACACCCGCGCACCGAAGCGAGTGCGGGTGCCGACGGCGAGCGCGCCACCGGCGAGCACTACGCCGAACAGCACGCCCGGCCACGGACTCGCCCCGGCACCCGGCGGCCCGGTCAACGCAACTCGAACCGCCACCGCAGCGGCGAAGAACGCCAGCAGCAGTGGCGGGCCGGCGACCGGCCGGCGCCGGTCGAGCAGAACCGACGTCACGACTGGGGTCCGGACGGTACGTCGAGCACCCGGCCGCGACCGCGTGCCGGGATGCGATCCACCAACCGGCCGAGGCGTTCGGTCGCCCCTTGCAAGGGCGAGATCGTCGTGTTCAACGAGGCGACGACGAGGTTCAGCGAGCTGACCGCTTCGGCCAGCCGTTCCAACGTCTCGCGGGCGACGTCGACGTCTTCCTTGTCGAGCGTGGTCACGAAGCGCCGTACCTCGTCGGAGGTGTCGGCGAGACGTTCCAGCGCGACGGCGATCCGCGGCAGCGCGAGCGCGACCTCCGCGCCGCGCACCGTCACCTCGTAACCGCGCCGGAGCACGTCATTGACCACAGACATCCCGGCCAGCCTAAGGGGTACGTCTGAGACGAGACTGAAACCGATCCGGAGGTGAGTCCGAGGTGCCGACCAAGAGTGCCAATGTCAAGAACGAGAAGCAGTACGAGGCGCTGAAAGACAAGGGGATGTCCAAGCAGCGGGCAGCCCGGATCGCGAACTCCCCCAACGCGTCGAGCAACGGCGGCACGAAGAGCGGATCCGGCGGCAGCTCGAAGCAGGGCGGGACGACCGCGCAGAAGAAGGAAGCCGGCCGCAAGGGCGGCAAGGCGACCGCGCGCAAGTCGTCGTAGAACACGACGACCGGATCAGACGTACGACGAGACCTCGACCTCCGCGCCGCATTCGCACGACGCGCGTTCGGCGCCGGCCGGGATCGGCACGTACGCGCCGCACTCGGTGCAACCGCTGAACTGCGGGTTCACCTTGTACGGCGCCCAGATGCTCGTGAATCCGCGGTGGCCGAGGCCGTCCTGCCACAGCCGGCCCATCGCCTCGTCGTGCGGGCGGTTGCGAGCGAGCGCGGCGACCGCCGCTTCGGGTGAGGTCCAGAACGTCATCGTGGCGAACCGGTCGCCGGTCGCCGCCGCGCGGAAGCCGACGAACGCCGGATCGCTCGCGAGCGCCGTCACGATCTCCTGGCTGCGTTGCTGGATCTCGCCGACCTCGTCGGGCGCCGCGTCGATCCAGGTGAACGACATCGCGCCCGGCACGGTGAGATGACCGATGTCGACCCGGGTCGCGACGCCGAACGACACCGGCCACGAATCGGCCGGCACCACGATCGCCTGCAGGCCGAGTTGCTCGACGAACGCCTTCTGGTCGAAGTAGCCGACGACGTCGGCCAGCCGGCCGTCGCGGGTGGTCAGCACGTCGATGCCGGGCAGGTCGATCCGCCCGCCGGTCGGTGCCGGTGCACCGGGTAGCGGCGCGCCGTCGTTGGTACCGGTCATCCGCCACCGCCCGACGACGGTGCTGCCGTCGACGAGCAGCGGTTCGGCGACGAACGCGAGATCCGGGAACGCTGCGCACAGACCGTCGACGTAGGCCGCGAGGTCGTCGCCGCTGATCGGCGCGGGCAGGGTCGGATCGACGTACGTTCCGGTCACCGCCGCGGCGACCGCGGCGCCGTCGTGTGCGTTCCACGCGGCGAAATAGGCCTCGGCCACGGCTTCCGGCGTGGCGGCGCGTTGCGCCGGCAGTTCGACCTCTGTCATGCGCGAGACGCTACCGCTCCAGCTGCGACGGATCGGCGATCCGCACCCGGTCGACGGTGGTCGCGACCAACGCCTCGATGACATCGGCGCCGTCGCGCCCGGAGCGGATCTGAGTCGCGAGCGTGGCCTCGCCGGCGACGCCGAGCCCGTCGAGCCGTCGTTGCCGCGCGGCGGTCACCGACGGGCCGAGCTCGAGTTCGCGGCCGACGAGGGCGAGCACCCGGCGGGCGACGCGGGCCTCGAACGCCGGGTGGCCGGCCAACTCGAGTCCGGCCACCCACTCGCCGACCGCGTCGAGCAACTCACCCGCAGTCGGACGGTCGGCGTCGATCGTCGCGGCCGGGTCGACGCGACCCCGCAACGCCTCCTCGACACCATCCGGAGCCAGCAACTCCAGCACGTCGAGCTCGACCTCGGCGGTACGGCGACCGATCGCGGCCAGCTCGACCGACCGCACTGCTCCGGTCAGATGCAGCGCCGCCTGCTGGCCGCAGATCACGCCCCACCGGACCGTGCCGTACAGCTCCCACCAGGCCAGCTCGTCGGCAGCGACCGCGAACCCGCCGGCGCGGGCGTACGCCGCGAGCAACTCCTCGCGGGTGCCGACGCCGGCGACCGGCAAGCGGCTGCCGAACCGCCACGACCGGACGCACAACCAACCGAGGTCTTCGGCCGGATCGCCGAGGTGCGCGAGTTCCCAATCCAGTACGCCGGCGAGACCGCTCGCGTCGACGACGAGATTGCCCAGCCGGAAGTCGCCGTGCACGACACGTGCCTCGCGGGCGGCCGGCCGGGTGCGGTCGAGCCGGGCGAGGGCGAGCTCGAACACCGGATGCGCCGCGCCGATCCGATCGAGAGCGTCGCGCAACGCGGCGATCGGATCGGGTTCGCTCGGCAGGTCCGGGACGTCGACGTTCTTGTGCAACCGCGCCAACGCGTCCGCGCACTGCGCCACCAACCGCGCTCGCACGTCGGCGTACGTGTCGTCGCGCAGGATCCGGCGGGCCAGCGTCTCGCCGAACAGCCGGGTCATGACGAGATATCCGGACGCGGCCGTCACGACCTCCGGCACCGGGACGCCGGCGGCGCCGGCTGCCGTCATCAGCGCCGCCTCGCGGACCAGGCCGCCGCTGCGCGGCGACCCCGGTGGATCGCGGCGCAACACCAACGGCCGGCCGTCGTGGGTAAACGACCACGTCTCGCGCGACGCGCCGCCGAGCATGCGTTCGAGGTCACGCACCTCGCCGCCGCCGAGCAGCGCCGCGACGTCGGCCGCGGTCAGGCCCAGGGGTAGCTCGCCGGATCGCTCGAGAGCAGTTGTCGCGCGACGACCATCCGGTGCACTTCGTCGGGACCGTCGTACAGCCGGGCGTAGCGGGCCTCGCGATACATGCGTTCGAGCGGTGTGTCGGCCGTGACCCCGAGCGCACCGTGGACCTGGATCGCGCGGTCGACGACGTTGTGCAACATCGTCGCGCCCCAGAACTTGATCAGGCTGATCTCGACCCGCGCCTCGTCGCCCCGATCCATCGCCTGCGCGGCGTCGAGGGTCATGAGTCGCGCGGCTTGGATCTCGGCCGCCGACTCCGCGACGTAGCGCTGGATCTCGCCCTTCTCCCGCAGCAGCGTGCCGTGCGCGTAGCGCTCGTTCGCGCGCGTAACCATCAACTCGAACGCGCGCTGCGCCTGCCCGAGCCAGCGCATGCAGTGGAAGATGCGACCGGGGCCGAGCCGCCGTTGCGCGATGACGAAACCCGCGCCGCGCTCGCCGAGCAGGTTGTCGCGCGGGACGCGGACGTCGCGGTACCAGACCTCGCAGTGGTCGCCCGCCGTACTGCCCATCGTCGGTACGGCACGGACGATGTCGTAGCCCGGGGTGTCGGTCGGCACGATGATCGCGGAGAAGCGCGCGTACTTGTTCTCCGCGTCGGGATCGGTGCGCGCGAACACGGTGGTGAAAGCGGCCCGGTGCGCGCCGGTCGTGAACCACTTGTGCCCGTTGATCACCCACTCGTCGCCGTCGAGAACAGCGATGGTGCGCATCTGCGTGGGATCGCTGCCGGCGACCTCGGGCTCGGTCAGGCCGACGCTGGGGTAGATGTCGCCCGCGACGAGCGGCTTCAAGAATCGTTCGCGCTGCTCGACGCTCGCGTAGAGGTGCAGCATGATCGAGTCCTGCATGCTGACCGACCCGACCGCGACCTGACCCCACTCGCTGCGGCCGATGATCTCGTTCAGGTAGACGAAATCCATGAACGGCAGGCCGCCGCCGCCGATCTCCGCCGGATGGCCGAGCGCCCACAGGTCGCGACGTTTCGCCTCGGCCTTGAGCTGTTCGAGCTGCTCGCTCGCGGCACTCGGATCGGCGCCGGCCAGCGTCGGCTCCGCCGGGAT
>JAICXQ010000093.1 GCA_025980325.1 Frankiales bacterium | reverse complement strand
CTGACCGGAGCCCAGTCGTTTGTGCGCTCGCTGGAGCATGCAGGCGTCGAGGTGGTTTTCGGCATCCCCGGCGGCGCGATCCTTCCGGCGTACGACCCGCTGTTCGACTCGACGACAGTGCGCCACATCCTCGTGCGGCACGAGCAGGGCGCAGGTCACGCGGCCACCGGGTACGCGCAGGCCACCGGCCGGGTCGGCGTGTGCATGGCGACGTCCGGTCCCGGCGCGACCAACCTCGTCACGCCGATCGCGGACGCCTACATGGACTCGGTGCCGATCGTCGCGATCACGGGTCAGGTGCCGTCCGCGGCGATCGGCACCGACGCGTTCCAGGAGGCCGACATCTGCGGCATCACGATGCCGATCACCAAGCACAACTTCCTCGTGCAGAACGCCGACGAGATCCCGCGGGTGATGGCGGAGGCGTTCCACATCGCCGCGACCGGGCGGCCCGGACCGGTGCTCGTCGACATCGCGAAGGACGCGTTGCAGGCCGCGACGACGTTCAGCTGGCCGGTCGAGCTGCACGTGCCCGGCTACCGGCCCGCGGCCCGGCCGCACGGCAAGCAGATGCGCGAGGCGGCGCGCGCGATCGTCGAGGCGAAACGGCCGGTTCTGTACGTCGGCGGCGGGGTGCTCAAAGCGCGGGCGGCACAAGAGCTGCACGCGTTCGCCGAGCTCGTCGGCGCACCGGTCATCACGACATTGATGGCGCGCGGCGCGTTCCCGGACTCGCATCGCCAGCACCTCGGCATGCCGGGGATGCACGGCTCGGTCGCCGCCGTCACCGCGCTGCAGAAGTGCGACCTCATCATCGCGATCGGCACCCGGTTCGACGACCGCGTCACCGGCAAGCTGTCGACGTTCGCGCCGGGCGCGGCCGTCATCCATGCCGATATCGATCCGGCCGAGATCTCGAAGAACCGGATCGCCGACATCCCGATCGTCGGCGACGCGCGCGACGTGCTTCTCGAACTCGCGAACGGCGTCAAGGCCGAGATCGCCGAGGGCCGCACGCCGGACTACACCGCGTGGTGGCGGCAGTGTGACGGCTGGCGGCGCACGTACCCGCTCGGTTACGACGAGCCGTCCGACGGCGCGCTTGCGCCGCAGTACGTCATCGAGCGGCTCGGCCGGATCGCCGGCCCGGACGCGGTCTATGTCGCCGGCGTCGGCCAGCACCAGATGTGGGCGTCGCAGTTCGTCACCTACGACAAGCCGTACACCTGGATCAACTCCGGCGGCCTCGGCACGATGGGCTTCGCGGTGCCGGCCGCGATGGGGGCGAAGGTCGGCCGGCCGGACGCGCTGGTGTGGGCGATCGACGGCGACGGCTGCTTCCAGATGACCAACCAGGAACTGACGACGTGCGCGATCGAGGGCATCCCGATCAAGGTCGCGGTCATCAACAACGGATCGCTCGGCATGGTGCGCCAATGGCAGACGCTGTTCTACGGCGCGCGCTACTCCAACCCGGATCTGAAACGCGACCGGCCGACGTACCTGCCCGACTTCGTGAAGCTCGCTGACGCGATGGGCTGCGTCGGGCTGCGGTGCGAAAGCGCCGGCGACGTCGACGCGACGATCGAGAAGGCGATGTCGATCGACGACGCGCCGGTGGTCGTGGACTTCGTCGTCGGCAAGGACGCGATGGTGTGGCCGATGGTCGCGGCCGGCACGTCCAACGACGACATCAAGGTCGCCCGCGACACCGCGCCGGACTTCGACTACGAGATGGGTGAAGTGGTGGGCGAGTCATGAGCAAGCACACGCTTTCCGTTCTGGTGGAGAACAAGCCCGGTGTGCTCGCGCGCGTCGCCGGCCTGTTCTCCCGGCGCGGGTTCAACATCGACTCGCTCGCCGTCGGCCCGACCGAACACGACGAGGTCTCCCGGATGACGATCGTCGTGAACGTCGAAGAGCTGCCGCTCGAACAGGTGACGAAGCAACTCAACAAACTCGTCAACGTGCTGAAGATCGTCGAGCTCGATCCGGACGACTCGGTGCTGCGCGAGTTGTTGCTGGTCAAGGTGAAAGCCGACCTCACCACCCGTTCGCACGTGCTCGAGACGGTGCAGCTGTTCCGGGCGAAGGTCGTCGACGTCGCGCCCGACGCGGTCACGATCGAGGCGACCGGTACCGCCGACAAGCTCGACGCGCTCATCCGCGTGCTCGAACCGTTCGGGATCAAAGAGCTCGTGCAATCCGGGCTGGTCGCGGTCGGCCGCGGCGCCCGATCCATCACCGACCGCAACACGTTGCGCCCCGTGGAGAGGACAGCATGACCGACATCTATTACGACGACGACGCCGACCTGTCGCTCATCCAACGCCGCAAGGTCGCCGTCCTCGGCTACGGCTCCCAGGGCCACGCGCACGCGCTGTCGCTGCGCGACTCCGGCGTCGACGTACGGATCGGCCTGCCGGAGGGATCGAAGTCGCGCGCCGCCGCTGAGTCCGAGGGGCTCGCGGTTCTGACTCCGGATCGGGCCTGCGCAGAGGCGGACCTCGTGATGATGCTCGCCCCGGACACAGCGCAGCGTCGGTTGTACGGCGAAGCCGTAGAACCGACGCTGAAAGACGGGGATGCGCTGTTCTTCGCGCACGGCTTCAACATCCGGTTCGACTACATCACGCCGCCCGCGGGCGTCGACGTCGCGATGGTCGCGCCGAAGGGGCCGGGCCATCTGGTGCGCCGGCAGTTCCAGGAAGGGCGCGGGGTGCCGTGCCTCGTCGCGGTCGAGCAGGACGCGACCGGATCCGCGCTGGCGCTCGCGCTGTCGTACGCGAAGGGCATCGGCGGCACCCGCGCGGGCGCGCTGAAGACGACGTTCACCGAGGAGACCGAGACCGACCTGTTCGGCGAGCAGGCGGTGCTCTGCGGCGGTGCGACCGCACTCGTGCAGGCCGGCTTCGAGACGCTGGTCGAGGCGGGTTATCAACCCGAGGTCGCGTACTTCGAATGCCTGCACGAGCTCAAGCTCATCGTCGACCTGATGTACGAGGGCGGCCTGGCGAAGATGCGCTGGTCGATCTCGGACACGGCGGAGTACGGCGACTACACCCGCGGGCCGCGCGTGGTGACGGAGCAGACGAAGCAGGAGATGAAGCGGATTCTCGCCGAGATCCAGGACGGCTCGTTCGCCCGCGAGTGGATTGCCGAAGACGACGCCGGCCGGCCCCAGTTCGCGAAGTACCGCGCCGAGGGTGAGGCGCATCAGATCGAGCAGGTCGGCGGCGAGCTGCGCGGCCTGATGTCGTGGATTCGCCAGGAGTAGGCGCAGGAGTAGCAGATTCCGCGGCGAACGTGGTGCGCGTGCGCCGGGTTCTCGCGTCAGTCACGTCGCTCGCGTTGCTGGCGTCCGCGGTCGCCGCCGGCGCGGCCGACGCGAAGACGAAATCCAAGCCGCTGCCGGCTCCGTACTGTGCGCCTCGGCTGCTCGTGCTCTCGGCGATGCCGGTCGAGTTGAGCGCCGTGATGGCGCGGCTGGATCCGCAGTACGGCAAGCCCGCGACGACGACGGTGGGCGGGCACGACTACTACCTCGGGCGCTTTCGCGGCGGAAGTCTCGTGCTCACCCTGACCGGCATCGGCCCGGCCAACGCGAGACACGCGATCGACGCGGCGTTCGACGCGTTCCGCTGCGGGAAGCAGTCGGCGATCCGCGAGGTCGTCTTCTCCGGCGTCGCCGGCGGCGACGACATCGGCGACGTCATCGTGCCGGCCCGCTGGACCGCCGACGCGGGCAAGCACGTGACCTCGGTCGACGCGCGCATGCTCGCCGCCGCCCGCCGGATTGCGGCGAGCGTGAAGCCGCGGTTGCTGACCAAGGCGCCGGCCGGCGACCCGGCCTGCGGCTGCGCCACCAGCCCGGACGCGGTCACGACGGTCGCCGTGACGCACACTCCGGTGGTCGAGGTCGGCGGCACCGGCGAGACGACCGATCCGTTCACCGGACGGGCGCTGCCGTGCGCGCCCGGCGGTGGCGACGTCTTCGGCTGCGCGCCGTGCGCGGCGCAGACCAACGCGCAGCGCGACGGACCGGCGTTCGCGACCGGCGTCGTGCCGTTCCTCGACCCGGCGTTCTTCACCGGTTACAACTCCGCGGCGGCGAGCCCGGGTTACGTCGCCGAGGACGAGGAGACCGCGGTCGTCGCCGCCGAAGCGGCGAAGCGGCACGTGCCGTTCCTGGGTTTCCGGGCGGTCTCGGACGGCGGTGGCGATCCACTCGGGCTGCCCGGCTTCCCGGTGCAGTTCTTCTACTACCGCCAGCTCGCCGCGGACAACGCGGCGATTGCGACCCTCGCCTTCGTCAACGCCGGCGGCTGATCCGCGTCAGAGGTGCTGGCCGGCGATCAGCCGGGCGGCGCCGAGCCGCCACTGCGCGCTGCCGCACGTCGTGTAATGCGTCCACCGCGCGCCTTGCAGGATGGCCATGCAGTCGGCCGCGCGCTCCGGGCCGGTGAGGTCGCTGCCGCCGAACCACGCGTTCATCGCCGCGGTCGCGGCCGCGACGTCGCCGCCGTAGTCCAGCACCGACAGCTCGTGGCTCCACTCGTGCACCGCGACGTCGTACAGCTTGGCGACCGGCACGTCGGGCGAGACGTAGAGCACGTCGTGGTACCAGTCGGCGGTGCCCCAGAAGTCGTACGCGCGGCTGACGATCCAGCGGGCCGCGCCGGCCCGGTACGTCGGGATGCGGGCGATCGCCGCGTCGAGCGACTGCTGGAAGCTCGGGCCGGCGGCTCGTACGGTTCCCGCGACGGCGGGCTCGGGGGCGGGTCGCGCCGACGCGCGGACCGGTGGCACGGCGCGACGCGGTGCCGGCGCGCGCTTCGCCGCCGACACCGCGCTCGGGCCCGACATCGTGTGCACCTCGCCGGCCGGGGCCGTAACAGGTGCGACCGGCGGCGGCTGGTACGTCGCGGCGGTCATCGAAGCCGGGTTGGCCGGCCCGGTGCCGCCGTGCAGCGCCGCCACGACGAGCCCGGCGCCGAGCGCGGCCAGCTGCGCCACGGGCAACCAACGACGGCTCATGCGCCGACTGTCGGTGCGCAGAACGGACATCTCAAGAAAACCAGGGCAATCTGGCCCGCCCGGGCGCAAATCTCGGCTGAACGGATGAGGCCGAACGGGTGATCGGAGGAGGCCTGCGGGGAATGTCTCGCGGGTGAGCCTGCTGTCCGCGCCGCGTCATCTCGGTCGCTACCGCGACATTGGCCTGCTGTTGCTGAAGTACGGCCGGTCCGATCTCGTCCGGCAGGTCGGGCTCGACGCGAGCCTCGCGGACGACCTCGACGCGCAAAGCCCGGAGTTCGCCGATGCCCGCGCCAAGGGTGACGAGCTGGCCGCGGATCTGGAGCGGCTCGGCCCGACGTTCATCAAGCTCGGCCAGCTGTTGAGCACCCGCGCCGACCTGCTCCCGCAGCCCTATCTCGACGGGCTGGCGAGGCTGCAGGACTCGCTCGAACCGTTCCCGTTCGAGGTGGCCCGCGACATCATCGAGGACGAGCTCGGGGTACGGCTGTCGCGGATCTACGACGAGTTCGACGAGACGCCGATGGCGGCGGCGTCGCTCGGCCAGGTGCACGCCGCGGTGTTGCGCGGCGGCCGGCCGGTGGTCGTGAAGGTGCAGCGGCCGGGGATCCGCCGGCAGGTCTTCGACGACCTCGAAGTATTGGAGTCGCTGGCCGAACGGCTCGAAGCGCACACACGACAGGGACGGCTGTTCGCGGTCACCGACCTGCTCGCGCAGTTCCGCCGCTCGATGCTCGACGAGCTCGACTACCGCAAGGAGGCGGCCAACCTCGTCCGGCTCGCGCGCATCGTCGCCGACCGCGACCTGCTCGTGGTGCCCGCGCCGTACGACGACTTCACCACCGGCCGGGTGCTGACCATGGATCGGATCAGCGGTCGCAAGGTCACCGAGCTCTCGCCGCTCGCGCGGCTCGACATCGACGGTGGTGCGCTCGCGCGCGAGCTGTTCGAGGCCTACCTCGACCAGATCCTCGTCGAGGGTTTCTTCCACGCCGATCCGCATCCGGGCAACGTGCTGCTCACCACCGACGGCCGGCTCGGTCTCATCGATCTCGGCATGGTCGCGCGGGTGACGCCGGAGATGCGCGACCGGTTGATCCGGCTGCTGCTCGCGGTGGGGGAGCGACGCAGCGAAGAGGTCGCGCGGATCGCGGCGTCGATGTCGACGCCGATGGACGACTGCGACCAGCGCCGGTTCACCGTCGACGTCGCCGAGCTGGTCGAACGCGACGCGGTCGCGACGGTCGGCCAGTTCGACGCCGGCCGGCTCGTCCTCGACCTGACCCGAGCGTGCGGTGCGGCCGGCCTGCGGCCGCCGCCGGAGCTGTCGATGGTCGGCAAGGCGCTGCTCAACCTCGACCTCGTCGCGCGCATCCTCGATCCCGACGTCGCGCCGATCGAGATCGTGCAACGGCGCGCGGTCGAACTCGCCCGCGGCGGGGTGACCCCGTCGCTGTCCGGTGTGCTCAACGCCGCGATCGAGGCCCGCGACTTCGCCGAGCAACTTCCGGGCCGGGTCAACCGAGCGATGGATGCGCTCGCGAGCGGCCGGTTCGAGCTCAAGGTCGACGCGTTCGACGAGACCGCGTTCCTGCGCGGGATCCACCGGATGGCCAATCGGGTCGCGACCGGCCTGGTGCTCGCCGCGATCATCGTCGGCGCGGCCTTGCTCTCCAACGTGAAGACGAGCGCGCGCATCGCGGGCTACCCCGCAGTGGCGTTCGTGTTGTTCATGGTCGCCGCGGTCGGCGGCCTGTATCTCGTGGTGAGCATCCTGGTCGGCGACCGCCGGTTGCGGCGGCATCGCTAACCTCGGTCGGGTGAGCCGACTCGTCGTACTGGTCGCGGAAGAGCTCGCGCCGAGCGCGCTCGAGGTGCTCTCGGCGGACTTCGACGTACGGACCGTCGACGGCGCGGATCGGGCCGCGTTGCTGCCCGCGCTCGCCGACGCCGACGCGGTCATCGTCCGCAGCGCGACGCAGATCGACGCCGAGGCGCTCGCGGTCGCGCCGCGATTGAAGGTCGTCGCCCGCGCGGGCGTCGGGCTGGACAACGTCGACGTACCCGCCGCGACCGCGAAGGGCGTGCTCGTCGTCAACGCGCCGACGTCCAACATCGTCAGCGCGGCCGAGCACGCGGTCGCGCTGCTGCTCGCCGTCGCCCGCCGGATCCCGCAAGCCGCGGCGAGCCTGCGTCAAGGCGAGTGGAAGCGCAGCCGGTTCACCGGCGTCGAGATCACCGACAAGACCGTCGGTGTCGTCGGTCTCGGCCGGATCGGTGTGCTGTTCGCGCAGCGGATGAGCGCGTTCGGGGTCAGGTTGCTCGCGTACGACCCGTACGTGCCGGCCGCGCGCGCGGCGCAGATCGGCGTCCGGCTGGTCCCGCTGGACGAGCTGCTACGAGAGAGCGACTTCATCTCGATCCACCTGCCGAAGACGCCGGAGACCGTCGGCCTGATCGGCGAACGCGAGCTCGCGTTGTGCAAGCCCGGTGTGATCGTCATCAACGCCGCGCGCGGCGGGCTGCTCGACGAGCATGCACTCGCGCAGGCGCTCAAGGAGGGCCGGATCGGCGGCGCCGGCTTGGACGTCTATGTCACCGAGCCGTGCACCGATTCGCCGCTGTTCGCCTATGACACGGTCGTCGCGACGCCGCACCTCGGTGCCTCGACCGCCGAGGCACAGGACAAGGCCGGGCTCGCGGTCGCCCGCAGTGTGAAGCTCGCGTTGATGGGCGAGTTCGTGCCCGATGCGGTCAACGTGCAAGCCGGCGGCGTCGTCGCGGAGGAGATCCGCCCGGGCCTGCCGTTGGCGGAGAAGCTCGGTCGCGTCTTCACCGCACTCGCCGGTGGCGTCGCGACCCGGCTGACGGTCGAGGTCCGCGGCGAGATCGCGGCGTACGACGTCTCGGTGCTGCAACTGTCGGCGTTGAAGGGCGTGTTCGCCGATATCGTCGAGGACCCGGTGACGTTCGTGAACGCGCCGTTGCACGCGGCCGAACGCGGCGTCGAACTCGGCCTCGAAACGAGTGAAGACAGCCCGGAGCACCGCAACCTCGTCACCGTGCGCGGCACCCTCGCGACCGGCGGCGAAGTGTCGGTCAGCGGCACCCTCTCCGGCCCGCGGCACATCGAGAAGCTCGCCGACGTCGACGGCTTCGACATCGACGTGGCGATCGCCGAGCACCTCGCCTTCTTCCGGTACGGCGACCGCCCCGGTGTCGTCGGCGTCGTCGGCCAGATCCTCGGCGACGCCGGGGTGAACATCGCCGGCATGCAGGTGAGCCGGCGCGAGATCGGCGGCGAGACGTTGATGGTGCTCACGGCCGACTCGGCGATCCCGCCCGCGGCGCTGTCCGAGATCGCGCATCGCATCGGTGCGACGTCGACCCGCGCGGTCGACCTCGGCCCAAGTTGACCGGTAGGGGGTGACCGACCTTCCCGGTTACGTCGCCGCCGCCGACGGCACCCGGCTGGCGGTGCACCGGCGCGGCTCGGGTCCGCCGCTGCTGTGCGTGCCCGGCGGCCCCGGTCGTGCGTCGGCGTACCTCGGCGATCTCGGTGGTCTCGACGCGTCGTTTTCCTTGCTATTGCTGGACAACCGCGGCACCGGACAGTCGGAGTTGCCAGCCGACCGTTCGTCGCTGGCGTTCCACCGGCTCGCGGACGACGTGGAAACGGTACGGGTGTCGCTGGGTCTCGACTCGCCCGTCGTCCTCGCCCACTCGGCCGGTTGCCTCGTCGCGATGGCGTGGGCCGCCGCGCACCCGTCGATCGCGTCCGCGCTGGTGCTGGTGACGCCGCCGGGCCGGCGCACCGGCGACGACATGCCGGACCTGCCGGGGATCCGGGCCGCGCGGGCGTCCGAACCGTGGTACGCCGACGCCGCGCAAGCGCTCGGACTGCTCGCGGCCGACGACGTGCCGGGCGGGTTGCGCCGTGAGCTCGACCGGGCGGTCCGGCCCTTCGGGTACGGCCGCTGGGACGACGTCACGCAAGCGCATGCGGCCGGGACCGACGGCCAGATGTCGTTGCGCGCGTGGGCCGGCTTCGACCCAGGT